>JAJRYU010000150.1 GCA_024275615.1 Planctomycetota bacterium | reverse complement strand
GTTTCAAAATCTACTTGGAACCGACCGGTTGCCAACTGTTCCCAATCAGTGCCTCAGCCCGCCTTGATCGCGGCCTGATCTCCGAAGCGAATGAGGTAGGAGAGTGTCATGTCCTCAATTGGCAGGAGTTTGTCAGTTTCAGCGTCGACGACCATGCCGCGAATCTTGCGGACGGATGCCAATTTGATTTCAAGTTTTTCGGAACTCGGAACGACCTCGATGACCTGGCTTGCGAAGCCTTGGGCGCCGACTTGGGTCATTTCGGCTTCCGTGCCGAGGCCTGTCAGTTCAAAATTTCCGTTTTCGTCTGCGATAATCGCCGAGAAAGTTCTGAGCATCCGAATCCTTGCACCAGGTATAGGTTGTCCTGATGGACCTACAACACATCCGGCGAGCCTGCGCTCTTTTTCGAGCTCAATGGTACCGGCCTCAATGTCACCATCGAAGTCGGCTGTGATCGCAAAGTGAAGGTCGTGTCTCGCGCATCCTGCGATGTTCAAGGAAAGGTGGGCATGTCCTGGGGGCAAGGTCGGGCTAACAAGAATGCCGTTGTTGATGCACAGAGCTAGCGCCGGGCCATCGGGGTTGACCGTGTGGGCCAGGGTGTTGTAGTGCAAGTTCAAGGTTGCTTCCCCACTTTGGGCTGGGGTGCCGTCCGGCAGCATGACTTGGGCGCGAATCTTCGGACCCGCCGCCAACGAGAACTTGCCGAGATCTTGCTCCACATGCGGAGCGACGGTGACGAAATCGAGACGACGCCGAGCTAGCCCCGAGCACTCAAGCCAAATCATGGAAGGGTATGTTGTGGTGAGCGGACCGATACGTACACATCCGTTTTCATCGGCACTCGCCCTTGCAAACGCCCCTTCTTGGTCGCGCCAGATCGCGCAAGATTCAGGAAGGACCTCTCCTTCAGGGCCAACGACTTTGCAAGTTACGAAACCCAGTTGTATGTCACTCATTTCTCACCTCGGACGCTGCGGGAGCCGATGATCACAGGCGCCATCCTATCATCGTTGCCAAGGCGTGGTGTCTGCTGGAGTACCGGTGTCCTATAAGAATAGGACCTCTTGCCTAAGCCACTTCGCCGCCACAACTAGAACCAGAGCCCGCCGTGCATCCGAAACAATGCTCACCGAATCGGATGGTCCGTTTCAGAAAGTCGGCTGGTTCAAAATCGTGGATTGTCAGGGCCGTTTTTTCGTGGCCTTCTGTGTTGAGGCCCAACATTTGGTTGAAGTCGCAATCATAGACGGTGCCATCGTGGGCGATGTTCATCATGTCGCGGCACATGATGCCCTCGGCAGCAGTGGGATTGAATGCGCCTACGAGTTTGTCCATGTATGACGACAGTGTGCCCCTGCGTGCCAGGTCATCGCGGAAACGGTGGATGGGCATATTGGTGATGGCAAAAAGCGCATTGAATTCGATGTCGAATTTTTCTGCGAGCTCACGCTTGAAGTCGGCTTCAAGTTCATCTTGGGGTGCGGGAAGAAAGGCCCCGGCGGGATTATAGACCAAGTTTAGGATCAGACCGGAGTCATCTCGCCCATAGCCCACTTCGTTGAGACGTTTGAGGCCTTCGATACTCTTGTCGAAAACACCGCTGCCTCGTTGTCGGTCTGTGAAGTACTCTTGGTAATAGGGCAACGACGAGATGACAACGACTCTCTGGTCGGCAAAAAATTCTGGCAGGTCCGTCATGGATTCGCCAGTTTGAGGGTTGCCATCGAATTGGACAGTGAGGTTGTGGCGAACCATGACTGTGCGATCAAGGGCTCGCGCTCCTCGGACGAGACCGGAAAACTCTGCGCTGAGTTCCGGGGCGCCTCCGGTTAGGTCAAGAGTTTGAATCTCAGGATTGCTCTTGAGTACAGCCAGAATTTGGGCCGCAGTTTCACCGGACAGATGCTCAGTTCGTTGTGGCGAAGAATCGACATGGCAGTGTCGGCAAGCTTGATTGCAGAGTTTTGTCACATTGACTTGCAACGTGGAGATAGAGCGAGGCGTCAATGCAAGCCCACATGCTTCGGCTTTCGCCAAAAAATCATAGGTTTCAGGTTGGCTGTCTGTTTTTCTCATCGTGCTCTATGAACGGCGGACCTGGCCTTCAAATTCCCTTCTTTTCCATGGCGTTTTGCATCTGGATGCCATGAACAAGCGCGATGCCCGCTTTCATGGCGGCGGCGACGTGAATTGCTTCAGTCATTTGATCGGGGTTGGCACCGGACTCCAAACACTGTTCAGTATAAGCATCTATGCAATAGGGACATTTTTCGCTGTGGGCGACTGCCAGGGCGATAAGAGCTTTTTCTCGTTTCGTGAGAGCCCCATCTTGGCCCGTTACTTCGTTGTAATAGGCAAAAAAGCTCTTCATCAGTTCCGGGCGAAACTTCCCGACTTCCGCGAAGCGCCCGAGATCTTCAGGTTCGTAATAGCTCATTTAGTGTTCCTTTTCGCCGTGGACTGCAACTTAATGCAGGCCCAGTTTGCCTTTGATTCTGGACCCAGAATACCGAAAAGAACTGAGGTTTGGTCTGGTGAGTACATTTGGCTGTCAAAACATCAAAAAATCAAGGCCTCGAGTATCAGCTAAGTCGCCTCGTGGAGCGGTTTGACCACTTCACAACGCGCGACAGTGAACGCTGGGATCTGTTGAATTCCCTATTGCCCAGCAAAGAGGAAGTAGCGGCAGAAACCCCGTCCACCCAAGAAATTGACGACGAGTCGTCTCGATTCCTCAAGGCAAATGACCTTTTCGGTGGACTCCCCAATGAAGAGCTAACGGCGTTTCTGGGGCATGGTGACCTCAAGGTCTTTGAACCGGGTGAGTGGATTTTTAAGCACGGCGAGGCCTGTAGTCAGGTTGTTGCCATCCGCAAGGGCATTTTGGAGATCCGCCGGGATGGAGAAGGCGACAGTGGCTGTGTCGCGCTTTTGGGAACCGGTGAAATCCTCGGCATGCTGGGGGTCCTCACCGGGGGCATGCACCGTTCTTCTGCCAGATTTCCGGAAGGAGGAGAGGGGTTCGTGATCGATGGCGCTAGTTTTGATGCTGCTATCGAATCATTGCCCAAACTCTCTGCTGCTCTCACCAGATCATTGGCTCGACGTCTCATTGGGGCCGTGCAAAAGGGCGATATGAGTCGAGCGAAGAGGCGTCAACTTGAAGGCAGCCTGGCACATTTTGATCTTTCGACCGTTTTGCAAAGCTTGTTTGCCACGGACGCATGTGCTGGTTCCCTGCACATATTCAACGAATCCGGCGACGAACTTGGCGAGATCATCGTTGGCAATGGGCGGATCCTCGGGTGTTGTTGCGGGAAACTTGTTGAACGCGAAGCGTTTCAGCAGCTATTCCTGGCAGACAACTCGGAGAATCGCTTTTCGTTCGAAGAGAGCGACACAAACTCCCCAGAGAGAAATCTAAGTGGTGGTTTGGCGGCTCTTTCTGGCGCTGGGTTATTGATGGATTGTGCTCGCATTGCCGACGAACTCGCCCGCATACGATCCGGGCCTCTCGGTGATCCTGAGCACGTACTCGAACGTCTTCAAGCCCCAGCAGATTGGGACGAACCGGCAACGAGATGCTTGGTACGCGAGATCTGGCGTTTCCTGGCCAAGAGTCCAACGGTTGCAGATGTTCTTGTGCAGGAATTTGATCAAGAATATGTCGTCTACCGTTTGCTTCATCGCCTTCTAAACGGCAACTACATCCGCTAAATTTTCCTTCACAAAAAAGCGGACGACTCATGCCGTCCGCTTGCGTTGGCGCTCAAAGGCAGGTGTGCGGCATTCCAGAGGGGTATCGGGACGCCACGGGTGGATCGGGATTCTACCTCCTTGCGCCAGCCGTCTTCTTGTTCTGCGAACTTGAAACGATCTACGTGGTGTTTCGTTTGACCGAAATCAATCGCAATCGTTGTAAAAGCGAGAGGGCGAAAAGTTGCGGTCACCGAAATTGGCTCGGTCTCGCAAGATGCGTGCGGCGCACGCACCGACGCCCCAAGAACATGTCACGCCATGTCCGCCCAAGCCAGCGACCCAGAAAAACCCCTCGACTTCATGGTCCCAGCCGATGACGAAATTGCGATCTGGCGCGAAGGTGCGGATTCCACTCCACATCTTGGCGATGGGCAAGTCTCCCAATTCCGGCACGTGGCGAGTGAGCTTTTCCGTAAGCAATTGGGTGACAGAGGGGTCTAAGTCTGGCTCGCCTGGTTCAACTTCCGATTCATCACATGCGCACAAGAGCAGGCCGCCAGATTCCGGTCGGAGGTACCAGTGGTTTTCGATGTCCCAGATGAAGGGCAATGAGGGATCGATCGATTTCAACGGGCCGGTGAAAAACAAGTGGCGGCGAAGCGGACGCCAGGGGATTTTTGTTGTGCCAGCCATGGCTCCAAGCCGCCCGGCCCATGGGCCGGCGGCGTTAATCACATAATCGAATGGCTCGTAGCCGGAATTTGTCTGAACTCCGGCGATTCTCCTGCCTTCGCGTACAATGTCGATGACGGTTCTTGCCAAGGACAATGTCACGCCTCGGTTGCGCGCCTCTCGAATGTAATATTCCAGAAGCCCAGCAACATCGACAACACCGTCGCTGGGTGTAAAAAGTGCAGCCTCATGAGTGCTGCCTGCCAAGGGATCAAATTCGAGATGCAGCTCTTCCTTGTTGAGCATGCGAACGTCATCACTCAGAGCTCCTTGCGCCGACAAATCTGCTGTCAAGGCAGAGAGTTCATCTTTCGATCCAAGAAGGAGGGAACCATGGGCATCGAAGCGAAAATCAGCACTCGCTCCCGCCGTGGATTCTATGAACACACGGCTCTCCAAGGCCACTTGGGCGATGGCCGCTGGCTGTACCACCTGCCGGATCATAGCGGCATTGCGCCCAGACGAGTGGGTTCCGGGGAGGCGTTCCTTATCGAGCAATGTGATTGCGTAACCCGGGAATTCGCTCAAATGATAAGCGGTGGCAGCACCCGCCAATCCAGCACCAACAATGCAGACTCGGATTGAGTTGTTTTTCGATGGAGGCATGGACTAATTTTGGACCTTGTCGTTAAACCTCAGGGCAACCGCCTTAGGCCTTGCGGCATTCCTTGGTGTTGCGAGCCACAGTATTCACTTTCGTCATGAGCAACAAAGAAAGCGAAAGTGACCCTGGCAAATGCCGAGGACCGTTCAAAGAACGGGCTACCAAACACCATGGCTCGTGAGTGGTGAGATACGGCAAAGTCGGGGACTATATTGCCGGTGATGGCGGCAAGGTCGTGAATAATGGGGATTTCCTGCAACCTGGGGGCTCATCGCGGCCTATTCTCGATTTTGGCCAATTGCCGCAAAGTCCGTGGTGATATGCCATTGGGGCAACCTCTTGGGTTAGCCAGCGAGAGTTCATATCAGGGGACTTGCGAACTCACTTAGCAGTACGCTCATTCATTGGCAGGGCCTTCGCTCGTCGAACGGGAATATGATGTCGCGGAATCTGGAATACTACGTTGCACAGCTCGATCAATGGCCGTTTGAGGTCGGGGTCGATTTGAACTTGGATACCACTGTTCGGAAAAACGGGCTCCCTTTTCGTGCCCACATTCGACTTGAGCTGAATCATCCCACTGATGACGGATTATGTACCGTTGAGGAAGAGGCGCTTCTTGTTGCTGTTCAGGAAGAGATTCTCTGTCAGCTCAACTCTGAAGACCACTGTTTTGTGGCGTCCGTTACTCATCGAAACGCTCGCACTTTGGTTCTCTATCTCCGCGAAGAGCCTGACAGCCAAGCCCCCATCAACAAAGCGATGGAAAAAGTGCAGACTCACAAGTCCCGGGTCATGTGGGAAGCAGATGCGGAGTGGGGCGAATATAACGACGTCCTTCTGCCCAGTGAGAATTTCAGACATCAAATCAAAGATCGGCACATTCTCAAGGAATTAGAGCGTCAAGGTGATGACTGCTCCGAGATTCACTCTATTGAGCCTCGCTTCAACATCGCTGAACGTGAGCATGCCGACCAATTGGCCAAGGCGCTTCAAGAGTCGGGTTTTAAGGTCAAAGAGATCATTAAGGCAGAAGAATGTGCCAACGGCGACGGCGAGTGGCGCTTGACCGCGTCGGCGCAGAGCCCTTTGGCCTTGGCCGTTTTGGATGAATTTCGTCCAGTTTGGCTTGATCTCGCCGAGAAGCTTGATGCCAAGTATGACGGCTGGAGTGCGGAGGTCATCCCTGTCGACGGTGACAACAACAATACCGGTTGTGATGGGCATCTGTCTGGCAAAGCGGAAGACTACGAGAACGTCACCAAACCCGAATAACCTGAAAGCAGGTTTTTGACGATGGGGGAGCGCGATGAATCTTCTCTTGGCGCGACCATCAGAGATCAAAGCATCCGACCTCTTGTGCCTGAACGGTCCCAGGCGTGATCACCTTGTTGATATCCTCCATCTTGATGCCGGAAGCTCCATACGAATCGGATTTCCAGATGGTCCACAAGGCGTTGGGATTGTTGAATCGGTAGGCAAGGAAGTCCACATTCGGCATGACCTTGACGCCGCCATGTCGCCCGAGACGCCACCATCGATGATTCATGTGATCTTGGCCCTGCCACGGCCGAAAGTCCTCGGGCGAGTACTCGGCCACCTAGCCGCCTTGGGGGTTCAGTCGATCACGCTTGTCCGCAGCTGGCATGTCGAGAAAAGTTACTTTCAGACCGACCTGCTTGACCCTCTCCGGAGCCGCGAGATTCTCTTGAACGGCTTGGAACAAGCCAAGGCCACCCGAGTCCCTATCCTCCGGGTGTTTCCCCTGTTTCGGCCTTATGTCGAAGATCATCTTGGTTGCTTGATTGGGCCGGGGGTCCGGTTGGTCGCCCATCCCGTTGATTCCCAATCCCTTACCAAAGTTCCGATAGGACCACGGGAAACAGTGACAGTTGCCATCGGCCCAGAGCGGGGCTGGACTTCTTTCGAATGTGGACTGTTGGCCGAGCAGGGATTTGAAGCCGTATCTTTGGGGGCTCGGATTCTCCGAGTCGAAACTGCACTGACCGTGGCGGTGGCACAAGTGCAATTGCTGCAAAGACTAGCGGCTAGTCAAGCTTGAATCACACACGATGTCGTGGCGGCGGCTAGGTTAACCCCCATCTCGTGCTTCAGCGTATTGTCCAGCCTTCGGGGGAAGATTCATGATGGACTCTGGGTAGCAATCGGCGAGAAATGCCGCTAAATCCCGCACGCTCACTACATGGAGGGCATGGCCAATAGCGTCGGTGACGGGGACATGCCTATATCCGCTTTCGCTCATGAGATTCACGGCAAAGGAAATCGAATCGTAGAGCCCAAGGGTCTCAGGTTTGACCGTCATCACTTCAGCAACGGGAGTGGATTCCAAGTGAGTAGGCTCAAGGATGACTTTGTTAAGAATGTCTCTTTCTGTGAAAATCCCGACCACTTTGTCTTCTTCAGTAATGAGTGCAGAACCGATTTGATGGCTGCGCATCAAGCGAATGACGTCGGCGATTGGCGCACTCTTGGGCACGGTCACCGCTGGTCTCAAGTTGAGCTGACTGAGTGACGTCTCAAGTTGCCTGCTTTCCTGAGTTTCTTCGCCGCGAGACCGGAGAATCATCTCCAGGTAGTTTTCTTCTTGGACAGCGATCGGATCGTAAAGTGGTTCCACGCGGTGCCTCCTCAATGAGTGAATGTCGGGAACTACTCATCCTACAGTAAAACTCATCTCTTGTCCCCTTGGCGGCGGAGAATACCCCCATTGTAAGGGCACGTATTCCCGCCCGTCTAGTCAGAAGTCAATGTCATGGCAGCAGTTGAACACCAAATCTTTCTCGGTTCCGATTCTCGAGACATGGCGCGACTTAAGGACAAGTCGGTTCATCTCATCATCACTTCGCCACCTTATTGGCAATTGAAAGACTACGGCGATGAGCGTCAAATCGGGTTTCACGACAGCTATGAGACTTACATCAATGATCTGAATCTTGTTTGGTCAGAATGCGCCCGGGTTCTCAAGCCAGGCTGTCGAATCGCCGTCAACGTCGGTGACCAATTCGCACGAGCCGAATGTTACGGCCGATACCAGGTGATTCCGATTCGGACGGAGATCATTCGTGCCATCGAAGCTATGGGGCTCGACCACATGGGGTCGATCATTTGGCGGAAGGTGACGACTTGTAACTCAAGTGGGGGAGCGAGCGTCATGGGGTCATTTCCCACGCCGCGCAACGGTGTTGTCAAATTGGACTACGAGTTCATCTTGTTGTTCAAGAAGCCTGGCAAGACACCACCGCCAAGCAAGGAGGCCAAGGAAGCATCGAAGCTCACGACTTCTGAATGGAATCAGTTCTTTTCTGGCCACTGGGAGTTTCCCGGAGAAAAACAAGTCGGTCATAGTGCTATGTTTCCGGAGGAATTGCCCAAGAGACTGATCCGCATGTTCAGTTTTCCTGGTGAGGTCGTCATGGATCCTTTTCTTGGTTCCGGAACGACCATGCTGGCGGCGGTACAGTTAGACCGTTCTTGCCTTGGGTTTGAACTGAATCGTGAGTTTGAATTGATCCAAAGGGAGAGGTTAGGGATCTCGCCTCTCTTCGACGATGGCTCCATTGAATTCCACATCAACGATGAATCGACGGGATTGAGTGTGGAGCGCCTTGACGCATTGAGGGAGAAGCTGCCCTATCACTTCGTTGATTCGGTCGTGATCGAAAAATCGCTCATAAAGAAGCGAGGAGAACCCGCGTTAGGCCCAGCGGAAACTCCTGCGTCTCCAGACATGTTCGCCGTAATACGTGTTGTTTCTGGTCGAGAAGTCGTACTGAGTGATGGGCGGCATATCATCTTGCGTGGTGTGAAACTCAACGCGTGCCAAGAAGATGCGGCCTTCGATTTCTTGCAGGAGCGCCTAAAAGGGCAGAAGGTCTTTACCAAGCACAGTGCGATCGATGGTGGCAAGGAAGTGGCCTATCTTCACTTGAAGAACAAGACCAACCTCAATGCACACTTGATAAAACAGGGATTCGCATCATGTGATATTGGGGACGATCACCCCATGAAGAGACGATTCCTCAAGTATCAATTGGACCTTGAAGCGACTTCATAAACGACCGACTGCCTTGTTCATGAGAAAGTGGACTATGGCCGCTGCCAGGTACGACCTGCCAGCTCCATGTCGAGGATGAAGAACGCTTTTTCGACTCATCGGGCATTCCCATGATGACCACAAGGTCATGAATAGCGCGGGCGGAGTGCTTGCATAGACGGGGTCTAACTTCATTCCCTGCGCTCAGCGGACCATTCACCAAACTAGAATGAGGCAGGCCCAAAAAAACAGCGGGATGGCAGAAGCCACCCCGCTAAGTCACGCCATACGGGGGGGAATAACGTGACCCTGTTTCAATGTGCCGACAAGATTGGCGGAGTTTTGTGCTGATCGTTCGGTCGTAAGCTTGTCGACGCCTGAAATCATAGCCGAGTCCTTCCAGCCAAGAGAGAGATTTCGCTTTTGCTGGGTAACTACTCAGGAGCGCCCAGGTTGGCATGATTCGGGTACACGCACACACCTCATTCCCTTCCTTGAGATGTCGTAATTTCGAACAGTTTTTTATTGGCCGTGTCCATCTGTCGACATGGACTTGTCGGGCGCCCTAAGCTTTTGTTCAAGCACATCTTGCAGTCGATTATGACGGCCGTGTTGGTCGCATTCTGCTCTCCTTAGTGCGATGAAATCTAACGATTTCAAAACAGTTGCTCCCTCACCTCAAGACCGTGCGGGGTTTTTACCGATCACCCCTGCGGACGAAGGAAGAAGAAGCATCTCGGGGAATGGGAATCCACATCGATTTTCGTGGCCCATTCACTTCTGAGTGCTGATACCTCGTGCGCTACTGAACCGCTGCTATTGAGGAAGGGGTACATGAACCATACCACTACATCTCCTGGAACGACGACATTCAATCCGGTAGAGACACATCAAACACCGCTCTCAAGGAGCCTATGCTTCTTGATTCTCGGAACAATACTGACGCTACTTGCCGCATGCGGAGGAAGCGGAGGTGGTGCTGACGGAGGAGGGGCGACAGCTCCGCTTTCTGCCGGAATTGCTGCGAATACTCAACGCAATCCAGCAAACGTCATCAATCAAGCCACAGCAACTTCGGTCGAGATCGAAGTCGAGTTTGGCCCGGAGGTGTCGTTAGGCGACTCCTTTGAGGTTGTTCTCAGCGACGGCACCAACATCGTTTCGGCTTTCGGTTCAGCTGTTCCCAACAGCACCGTTCCTGTCGGACCGATTGATGCCTCTTCGCTGAACGACGGACCGATCACCTTGTCTGTTACGGTCTCCAGCGGAGCGAATTCGACGACCACCAATTATGGTGCCGTCCTGACAAAAGACACAACAGCACCCGAGCCAGCAATCTTGGTTGAGCTGCCTGCAGGATCGAATAATCCAGTGGACACAGCGAACTCGAACAACAGCTCAAGCCTAACGATGAACGTAGGTTTTGCAGCGACTGCTTCGGCAAGTGACCTGATCAGCTTGGTTGCGACTGATGGTCAAACCATGGTGACCTCCGTGGCACAAAATATCATCCCCGGTGGCACAAACGCCTTTGCCGGTTTCGATATTTCTGGGCTCATGGACGGAAGCTTGACAATTGACGCCGTCGCCAGCGACGCTGCTGGAAACACATCGATGCTGCCTCTCGCAGTACAGAAGGACACCGTAGTCCCAGATGTGACACTCGCACGTATCAACGCTTCGGCACAGAATCCGGCGAACACGATCAATGGTCTCACGGCTGCGGGCCCAGCGATTGATATCATCGTTGATGCCACGGCTGTTCTTGGTGACATGATTGCCGTTCGTGCGACAGACGAAGATGGTACCGTGCTGACGTCATTGACTCAGCAGGCTCCCGTAGGCGGTGGATCGTTGACCTTCACGGCCTTGGACGTCACATCACTCTCTGATGGTAACGTCAATATCGAAATCATGATGAGCGATTCGGCTGGCAACAACCTGCCGAAGAGCCCTTTCGCCGCCTTGAAGGACACAGTCGTCTCAGAGATTGCTGAGGCATTCGTTGCTGACGGACCTCAAGAGGCGTCTAATTTCATCAACCAAGGCAATGCCAGCAGTGTCGTTGTTAGTTTGACTTTCCGCAGCGGGAAAGTTGAGGCAAACGACGAGCAGGCACGAGTGATAATCACCGCTGGCGGCGTCAGCGTCACATCTCCTGTGAAACGTCTTCAGACCGGTGCAACAAGTGTTGAGATCGGTCCATTCGACGCTTCGTCACTCAGTGATGGAACTTACACTCTGACAGTTGAAATCGAAGACACTCAAGGCAATCGTGTAAGTTACAACGGTTCGCCAGGCGTCGTTGATTTAGGGGGCCCTCAAGGAATCGTCAGTGCTTCGATTCCTGCAGGTGGTCAAAACCCTATCAATACTGTCAATAGCTTGACTGCTGTCTAGACAGCAGTGCAAGTCGTTTTCTTGCCAGATCCAGATTCGCGAACCGCCCATGTCGAACTCTCCGACGGGACCCTACTCGCCAAGAGTGGGACCTTATCCGTTCCGACTGGCGGCGGCACTGTCGTGTTTAGCGGCATTAACGCTAACTTGTTGGCTGAAGGCGTATTGGCGTTGACAGTCAAGACTAGCGACGCCGGAGGCAACGTGCTTTCCGAAGCCGGAACCGCCGC
>JAJRYU010000149.1 GCA_024275615.1 Planctomycetota bacterium | reverse complement strand
TTCAGCGTCGTCTTCGTCGATCTGGATCAGACTTCTTCATCACAGAGGTTTGTCAAAACAATGGCGAAAGAACCAGCTTTTAAGGTCATAGGAGGCACCAAGGGCACGGAGCATGTCTCCTTCGATGAAGCAGAAAGCCAGGTTAAGGCTGGTCACGTTGACGTTGCGATTATCCTAGAGAAAGGATTTGCCGATCGCGTGCCTGCTTTCACCGGCAACAAGGTAGCCGCGCGCATTGTCAGCGACGGGAGCAATCCCATGGCACCTCAGGTCGTTTTTGGATTGATGCAAAAAGGTGTCATGGAGGGCCTGCAAGAACGGATGCTTGTCGGCGGGGCGGAACAGATGAGTCAGTTCCTTGGCGATCTTACGTCTGAGCAGAAGAAGAACTTGGATCTCATTCAAAAGCAGATTGAGATGGGAAATAGCAGCCCTCCGAGTGAGGGAGAAAACGAAACTCCAGGGAATACGGCCGGCCTCATTCAAGTTGATCAAGTTGCGCTGATATCCGAGAAAAAAGGAAATTCCATGGTGGCGTATTACGCCGCCGCTATCGCTGTCATGTTCTTGTTGTTTTCGACGACAGGAGCAGGCGGAAGCCTACTAGACGAAGTAGAAAACGGTACTCTCGAGCGCGCTCTTGTTTCACAATTGGGGATGGGGCGTCTCTTGGCCGGGAAATGGTTGTTCCTAACACTTATCGGTGTTGCTCAGGTGACGGTCATGTTCTTATGGGGGCATTTCGTTTTCGGTGGTGTGGACTTGTTTAACCACCTGCCAGGGTTCTTCGCCATGACACTGGCCACAGCGTCTGCCGCCAGTGGATTTGGTCTCGTTCTTGCCACCTTGTGTGCCAGTCGCTCGCAACTATCAGGCGTCTCAACGATCATCATCTTGGCGATGTCGGCCATGGGAGGCAGCATGTTTCCTCGATTTTTGATGACCGAGGGGATGCGCTTCGCCGGAAGTTTCACGTTCAATGGCTGGGCGGTCGATGGCTACGTGGCAGTCTTCTGGCGCGATCAAGGCATTGATGGCATCCTTCTTGAGCTCAGCGTGATTTTTGGCATGACTTTGGTCTTTGGCATCGCTGCCCGGCTTCTGGCCCGGCGCTGGGAAACCCGATAGGTTTTTTCTTGCTTAGCTCGGCACTATTCACGACCTCACGGTCGAGGACTCCTGCGGCTCTTCACTTGAGTGAGAAGAATCCAGACTAGAAATCCGTGTCCGAGGGTGCTGAGAAGAATGCCGGCACCAAGTTTGACTTCCAATCCTGCAAGAGGGGGTTCCGGCATCGGTTGTTGCAAGCGGACAATGAGTAGGAATAGGACCAAGGCATTGAAGGAAATCACCAGGGTACGGAAGACAAATTTTTGGCACCCCACATGGAGCCGAGTGCCAAGAGTCCAGCCAATGGAGAGGCGTAAACCAGCCAGACTCGAGTTCGGTCGGGCTCGTCAGATTGGAAGATTTGCGCGACTCTGACAATCCAAGCCTGTTCGGCTTCATGGGCAAAGAGCGGCAAACGCCATCCTGGGACCATTTGCGAGACTGGACAACCGAAGACGACCTCGTCAAACCCCGAGCAGCGATAGTCGAGCCAAGGTAGAAAGAACCCGACCAGAATCGCACCAATCCCAGCAAGAAGCCCAATCCAGCTGGTGAGAGCCGCTCTGCTCTTCTGTTTTTTTCTCG
>JAJRYU010000148.1 GCA_024275615.1 Planctomycetota bacterium | reverse complement strand
GGGGAGAAGGGCGATGCCGAAACTGTTTCGCAACATGATTGCACTAGGTGTTCCAGACAGGCCTCCCAAGACAGTGAGCCTTGCAGTCGGGTTTCGAAATGCGAAATCGTAGGGCCTTTCTTTGTAGCCGACGAAATAGAGTTCATTGGCCTTGGGACCAACGAGGACATCGATCCTTTCTGTGTCCTTGCTATGCGTACCCATGGCGGCCAGAATATCACCATTGCTGAATCGAACCGTTGTTCGGGTGTAGTCTGACCTTGGGAAAGGCTTCAAAGCGGGAAAATCGGCTTGCAAGTACCGCAAAATCTCTTGGACACATAGAAAAGCACCCATGGGTGTCCAGTGAATGTCGGTTTTAAAAAAGACAAGTTCTTTTTTCTTGGCGTTCAGAAGGACCGGGCGCAGATCGAGGAATTCCACTTTGGTGTGGGTTCGCATGTAGTTCAAAAAACGGTCGGTTCCTGAAGTTGCTGTTAAGGGCGGATAGCCCCTTGGAAGGTATTCAGGGTAGATCGTGCACTTGGTCGGCGAGAGGGTTACCAAGTAGCGCGCTCCAGCACTTTCGCAAGCCCTCTTGGCTTCGCGAAACATGGATGCGACTTGTGCAAGTTCACTCTTTGCCAGACGGCTCAATCCTTGGTGTTGGGCGCGAACGAATTCTCTTCTGAAGAGCCAACCCTGTCTTCCTACCAGTATCTCTGATGCCGGGCTTGAATTCAGAGTCGAAAGGCTGATTTGCGCATACGCATTGATCATTGCTGGTCGAAATGAGAATTGGTCATTGGCTGCCGCCTTCAGGCTCTTCAGCCTATCCTTGATGCTCAAGCCCGAAATGCGAGCATCATCGAACTCAGCCAGTTTCCTTCTTTCAATCAGATTTGGACCGCTCTCCGTACCGAGGAAACCGAAAACAACAGGGAACGACAGGATAGCCAAGGCCGCGGCAGTGAAGCACCGGTCAGCCATTGAACGTGGTTTACGTGTTGTTCGTTTCGTCATTTTAGAATCTAAAGTACCAGAACGAATTGAGAGAATTATAGGCGATGGAGAGGGCAGAGATGAAAAGCACCCCGAGAAGGAAGAAGTCTCGCAAAGTGGCGATCGCACTTTGATATGAGGGTGCCAATCGCCTAGATTTTCTTGTAATGAACGGGAAGATCGGCGTGACGCCGATGATACTCACAAAGAGCGCCAACATGATGTTATTCCCAGTCAGGTTGGTTGGATTGAAAATTCTCAGGTTGCCCGTTTCCTGGAAACACAACGCTCGCAAGAACCTGATCGAACCTCTCAAGTCAGCACTCCGAAGAAAGACCAAGGGGAATAGCCAAGCGATGTTGGCATAGATGATCCCTGGTGATACATGTTTCTTACGAGAGTTATGGGCGAGGACTTTCTCGACGCTCAGAACTAGGCCGTAGGAAGCTCCCATGCAAACGAAATTCCAGCTCGCTCCATGCCAGAGTCCGCAGAGGAGAAACACGATCCAAAGGTTGATGACGGTTCGCCATGAAGATCTACGACTGCCCCCCAAAGGAATGAACACATAGTCGCGCAGCCATGTCGACAGTGAGATATGCCATCGCCGCCAGAATTCACTGATTGACCGGCTCAAGTGAGGGTAGTTGAAATTCTCCGGGATTCGCAAGCCGAACATGCGCCCTATGCCGATGGCCATGTCGGAATACCCGGAGAAGTCGAAATAGAGTTGGAGAGAAAAGCAAGCGATGCCGAGCCAAGCAATGTCTGCGGCAAGAAGACTCTCTTGGATTTGAAGGGGGGACGCTGGGTCAGTGATTGAAAAAACAGAGTCGGAGACTTGGCGTAGTTGGTCAGCAATGAGCACCTTCTTTCCCAAGCCGATGATGAAACGTCTCATGCCGTGCGCAAACCCGTTGATCCCAACCGCTCGCTTGTCCAATTGCCTCACGACGCTTTTGAAACGGAGAATGGGCCCAGCAATAAGTTGCGGGAAAAGTGAAATGAAAAGGGCAGTCCGCCACCATCTTGTTTCTGCCTTGATATCGCCGCGCTTGACGTCGAAGAGATAGGCGATTCCCTGCAGCGTGAAAAAAGAGATTCCCAAGGGTAGGGAAAAGACTTGCTCAAGATCGGGATTTGAATGCCCGCGAATCACCTCGATGATAAACAGGCGGTACTTGAAGAACGCCAGTGCTGCTAAATTGCAGGTCAACCCCGTGATGAACAAGTTGCTGGCCAGTCGCTTTGTCTGGGCCTTGGAAATGGCAGACGCAAGGAGGTGATTGACGCCAATGGAAACAAGAAGAAGGAGAATGTGAGCCGGTTCACCCCAGGCGTAGAAGATCAAGCTCGTTAGTAAGAGCATGACGTTTCTCGCTTCACCGCGGAGGATGGCGTGCAGGCAGAGTACCAGGGGCAAGAAATAGAATAGGAACGCTGGTTCACAAAACGACATGAATTAGCGTCCGAACCCCGGCATACCCGGAACAAACCGACTACGAGGATGAAGCATCAACGATCTTTCCTTAGGTATTCGCGGACGTCTGCGCGTTGGTGTCTTGGTTCGTCCGGAATTGAGATGTCTATCAACATGAGTAACATTCGTCCTCGGCGCTGGGGCCCCATCTGACATGCCTTGGCGGGTGATTGGGATTAGTGGTGCTATTGTCGAAGACTCCGGTAAGACGCGGTGTGCTCTGGGCTGGTATGAACGTTGGTCTTCGAATGGGATATCGCGGCCGAAAAACCAGCACCGGTTAGTCACATTGCGACGCATGGACCAGAATCCTCATTCCGTCCAGACCGTTCCATGTGAATAGGATGGCACCTGGTTCAGTCAATCGCTCAAAAAGCGCTTCGATGACTTCCGCTTCGCCTGGCCACGGATAGGCGAAGACGACATCGACGTCACTCGGATCGATGTCGAGCAAACCGTGACCATCTTGTCCACCATGCTCCAACCATTCTGGGCCTTCAGTGAGATCAATGAGGTCCTGGGCGTCTGGGGGTACATAGCTGGCGACAACGAATTCTGCGTCGAGTTCGAAGTCTGTGGCCAAACGCTCAGCTTCTTCGACGAGGTCTGGTTGAATCTCGATGCCGCCCGCTTCGAATCCCAATTCCGAGGCTAGAAGCGTTGCGACACCAAATCCCGATCCCCATTCGACGAAGTAGCCACTACGAATGCGTGAGATGGCATGAAGCGCGGAGTAGACTTCGTCGAAATCGCTGGGCACGAAACCAACAAGAGGACTTGTGCCGCGCCCATGGACAAAGTCGTCAATGCGTTGGTTGGCCTCTTGGATCAGGTTTTTGACCCTGGATCCTTGCTCAACAACCGGGATTTTCAGGCCTAGATCTTCCAGCGTCATGAACGAATCCTATTAGCAAAAAAACTTTCAGTAAGAGACAGCCTCGTCGACAAAGCGAATCTTGAGCCTCGGTTCTTCGGCACAAATTCCTATGGCACACGACTCGACTCTACTTTAGCATCGTTGTCACTATGAAAAACCCAAGCGAAGATGAAAAGAAGCAGAGCGGGCTCGATGCTTCCAATGAAGCCTATTCGCACTATGACCAAGTTGACAAATCGCAACGCTACCTCTTGTCGGAGAAAGATGGCGTTGAGGAATTCGATGACGACTTCAAGATCCGCTGTTGCGATATGTCACGTTTTTTTGCGGGCGGCCAAGCTGGCCGTGAGATTTTTGCTCGCGAGCTTGGGGAGGCCTTGGAGGACATTGGTTTTGCTATTTTGGTCGGTCATGGCATCGATCCCGCGATTCATGAGAAGGCCGAAGAGGCTGCCAGAGATCTTTTCTTGCAGACTGAGCTCAAGCAAAAGTTACGATTCCGTGCGCAGCGTCAGGGGGCGGTCAATCAAGGGTACTTTCCAATCGAAGAGACCAGTGACATTCATCCCGATCAGGTTGAAGGGTGGGTTTTTTGTCGTCGGGCCTTCGACTTGCCGGGACGTGATGGCAACGTTGGTAGCCCGGCCGTTGACAGTTTTTGGCCTGATCCCAAGTTCAAAGAAGTGTTTCGAGATTTGGTGGAGGCCAATGAAAGGCTGGTCTTGCCTATCATGCAGAGTTTGTTGCTTCATCTGGGAGTTGATCCTCATCTCTTTGATCGGCGCCTGACGAATCCGAGCATTGGTATGCGCCTCAATTACTACCCACCGTCTCAATCATGTCGGGTTGGTGGCCGCCTCTTGGGCCACGAAGACGTAGGCATGTTCGTCGTTTTGCCGGCACCGAAAATAGAAGGACTTCAAGTGCTGAACCGCCGCAACATGAAGTGGGTTCGTCTCGACGCGCCTCCTGGGAGCATCATCCTCAATACCGGCGACTATGTTCAACGGATCAGCAATGACCGCTATCCCTCGACAACCCATCGCGTGAGTATGCCACGTGACGATGGCGACCGCGGGCGAGAGAGAATTTCATTGCCGATGAACGTCTACGTTTGGGAAGATGAGTTGCTTGAGGTGTTGCCTGGCTTAGGCAATCCACACTATGAACCCATCAAGGCTATTACTTTTCACACAAGGTCGACAGCGAAATTCTATGGCGATGACTATGCGGTGAATGAGTGACTGGCCGGTCAAGGGAGGTCCTTCGCCGCGATTTGGGGGCTGCGGGGGCCTACGCGACCATGGTCGGGACTCTTGTGGGTGCGGGTATTTTTCGGGTGACATCCGATGCTTGGGCGATGACCGGGGCCAGCGTCATCTTGGGCTATTTGGTTCTGTCTCCCGTCATCCTCGCGACCAGCATTCCC
Source organism: Planctomycetota bacterium (assembly GCA_024275615.1). GTDB lineage: Bacteria > Planctomycetota > DRQF01 > S139-23. The sequence goes on along the minus strand of JAJRYU010000148.1, from coordinate 1,036 downwards.
TATGCCGCTTTCGCTGCAACCAGGTTAGGTGAGCTTCCTGGTGGAGAGTACTGCCACTTTTCTCAGATGTTTGGGAATCATCGGTTGGCGTTCTTGGCCGTCTGGTTGAAGATCATTTCCTACCTGGGGGCTCAAGCCTTTCTGTGCACAGTCTTCGCCGATTATTTCATACCCATGATTGGGCTTTCTGATGCTGCAGATACGTGGCGCATCCCGATCGCCTTGGCGGTGATGACGTTCTTCCTGCTTATTCATCTTTTTGGCGTGCGCTGGTTTGGCCGAGCACAAGTTTTCATGTGTGCCATTCTCGCCGTTGCGATATTGATCTTGGTAGTCCCAGGATTCTTTGCCATTCGTGTCAGCAACTACGAACCATTCTTTCGGCATGGTCCACAGGGATTTCTGGCATCGCTGCCGATGTTGTTTTTTGCGTACGCAGGATTTGAATCCGTCGCTCATACAGCCGGAGAAGTCCGTGACAGTCGGAAGCAACTTCCTCGTATTTTCCTTAGAGGAATCCTCTTGACGACGGGTATTTTTCTGTCCATGAGTGTCGTCACTTTCGGTGTCATGCCCGGCGCCGAGCTGTCAAAGAGTGGCGCGCCCATGGCAGACGTGGCAGCTCAGTACTTGCCTCTAGGTGCATCATGGATTATCTCTGTGGGAGCCCTTGCTGCTCTGGCAACTTCGATCAACGGTTCGATGCTAGTGCCAGCACGCTTAGCTCTGATGCTCGCGAAAGATGGGCTCGCACCGCGATGGGCAGGATATCTAGGCAAGCGTAGCCGCACCCCCTGTTTTGGACTGCTCTTCGCCTATGGCATCGCCGTGATGCTCATTGTGTCGGGGCGTGTGGCGCTTGCTCTTGGTACAGCTGTTCTTGCACTGACTCTTCTCTATGCACTTCACAGTGCTAGCTTGCTCGGACTCAGACGGCGCCGGCCCGACCTTTTTCTTGAAGCTGTTGCTGTGTTCCCTGTCTGGCTCATGAAATCATCGGCGATGTTTTCATCGGTGTCGCTTGTTGTTCTCATTT
>JAJRYU010000147.1 GCA_024275615.1 Planctomycetota bacterium | reverse complement strand
TCGTCGTTGATGATCTTCCCGGGCAAGTCCAGCTGACGATGCTTGCCATCCAAGATGTCATAGATCCACCATTTGCCACCCTTGATGTAGGTAAGATGCAAGCCGTCAGGACTGGCGCCGAAAACCATCTTGTGGTGGCTGAGGATTAGATCTCTTTTGCCAGTCTTGGTGTCGATGACATAGGCGTCGACAAGATTGGGTCCGAACATGGCCTCTTTTTCGTACTTGTCCGTGTCACGCCCCAAGGCGCGATCACCAAGCTCGAAGACGGAAACCGAATCGACTTTGTCATCTGCCAAACGAACAAATCGGTTTGCTTTCAGCCAAAACGCGCAAAGTTGACTCTTGTTGCGGTCGCGACTGGCGGTCTTCTTTTGGCGAGGAATGATCTTTGTATCTCGAGCATGCCAAACATCAACACCTGCTTGGTCTTCCAGTGAATCCCGAAGGGCTTTTGGTTTCTTGTCCTTTTTCTCTTTCTTTTCCTCTTCTTTCTTCTTCGGTGACTTCTTCGTCGTGGGCTGCGATTCAGCTTTCTTCTTGTCCTTTTTGTCGGCCTTCTTCTGTGGCGGGTGCTCCCACTCCCGAATGGCGAAGAAAACAGCGGCACCGGATTTGTGCCACGAGAGACCACCCGTGGTGACAAGTCGCATCTTGTCGGGAAACCCTGTCTCTGTTCGATGATCAAAAACAGATTTCTCAGCGGCAGCACCGCCTAGATTCGACCACGCCACCAAGACATGGGTGGGTTCCTCGTCTTCGTCCTCATCGTATTCCGTCTCCCTCAGAAAGGCCAAGTCAGTGGCATCCTCGCGCCAGGTCAATGACTTGTAGTTGGCCTTCGCCGAATCGAGAATCTTGAGAACCCCCGTCGCGGCGTCAAGGAGTGCCACGCTATTGCCAACGTCGTCATCGGAGTCAATACTCAAAGCAAGAAGCGGAGCGGCTTCGCACCAAGCAAAACTCGCCACATTGCCAAAGCACATTTCTTCGCCACTCTCAAGGGTTCGCACGACCAAATCAGCGCCGCCCTTTTTGCCTTTCGCCTTGTAGCGGCGCAATGCCAAAAACTTACCTTCCTCACTGAAGGAAAAAGACTGGACGTCGTCGACTTCGAGAGTCTGGTCTTTGGCAAAATTCTTGAGCACGAAAGAATCACGGGCTGGCTTCTTGGATTTCTTGAGCTTCTCTTTCTTCTTCTCGGACAGTCCAACGAGATACCCAAGCCAGCGACTGTCCTTGGAGAAGCTTGGCCTCTTGCCATAGGCGAAGGTCTCCAAGTCGCCAGTAACCAAGAGCCTCAGTCGCAGTTCGTTTTCACCGTTGCTTCGCCGAATCGGGTAAGCCAACCATCGCCCATCTACAGACAAGGCCCCCGAGCCACGCATGGATTCCCATACGCCGTAATCCTTCGCTTCGAGCTGTTTTTTGGGTTTGACGACCGAGGCCTCTTGAGCAAGACCCGAAGAGAAACAAGAAACCAAAAAGACCAGGACAAACAAGGAACGCTTGAACACAGTATTCTCCGATGAAAGACAGGTTTGACCGGGGGGCGACCACGGTATCATCATTCTACTCCTCAGTTCGGCATTCCTTTCCGGCCAGAGAATTTCCTGGCGACGCCGACTCCCCAAGTTGCTAAATTGCCTGCCATGGCCAACAACGCTGACGTCACAAAACTCGCTCAAATCCTTGCGTGCGCCACATCCGAGATCATGGCCGTTCGGCACGCCTCAAGCATCAGGCGGCTCCGAGCCGAGCTCAAGGTGAGAATTAGGGTGGGTGCCTGGGCCACTTATCACTTGCCGCCACAAAAAAAGGCGACCAAGAAAGACCCGGCGAAACTTCATGTCATCCAGTTTGGTACACGTTGCGTCGAGAGTTTCTTCGACAAAGATCGACTCCAAGAAACAGTTCAAGATTACCCTGAGATTAGGATCTACGGCGTCTTACCGAAGTACGGCCCCCTCACTTCCGCTGTCGCCTTGAGCTTCTTGGTCCTGCACGAATTCTCCCACTTCCTGACGTATCTCGATGGTCACCATCGAGAGGGGCATGGCCCGATCTTCCAGAAGAAACTCCAGACTCTTCACGAGGCCGATGATGGCGTCCTGGTTGCGGCATTTCTTCGGTCAGAAGCCAGCCGCTTGGAGATCAACCTTGATGGCTTTTTTGTGCCCATCCCTAAGGCAGCCAAATTCGCCAAGGGCGATCGAGTCAAGTGGACTGGCAAGAACGAATCGTTCTTCGGTGTCGTGCTTCGTGTCAACAAAAAGTCCATCACTGTTCACCCCGACGATGCCAATTGGCGGGCTTACGTCCCCCCCAGCCAGCTCCAACGGATTGAATGACTCAGTTGAGTGCTTTCTTCAAGAATGCTCTCACTTTGCTCCAAGCATCGGCCGCCGCCGCTTTGTTGTAGCGGGCACTGGAAGGGTTGGCGAAAGCGTGATTGGCGTCATAACGATGAATGACAGCGTCAACGCCAGCTGCTTTCAGGCCTTTGGCGAAAGCATCAACGGTGGCGGGCGGAATGCCACGATCTTGATTGGCAAATACCCCCAGAACTTTCGCCTTGATTGAGGACAGGATTTTCGGATCCGTCTTCAACCGGCCATAATAGATCACGGCCGCATCTATCATCGGGTGTGCGAGAGCCGCGCGCAACGACCAACCGCCTCCAAAACACCAACCGATCACGGCACGTTTTTTTGCCAGAACTCGCGGGTCTGTGGACAAGAACTTTAGTCCCTTGGCAATGATCGCTGCACCCGTTTCATCCTTCACGGCTCGCATCAACCGCAAGGCGTCGTCAGGTATCTTCGCCACCTCACCGCCATAGAGATCGACCGCAAGGGCCGCATAACCATCAGCAGCCAAACGATCAGCCCAGTGTTTGACATTGGCATTGAGCCCCCACCATTCGTGAATAACCAAGACACCTGGGTGAGGCCCATTGCCCTTGGGAAGAGACAAGTAAGCCTTGGTCTCACCCAACTTGATATCCTTGCCGTGAAGCTTGGGAGCTTCACCCTTTTTGAGTTCATGAAGAGCTTTGAAGGCCTCTTCGACCAAGACACCTGTGTGGCCAGTGTCACCACCTTTGGCTGCACCCAGTTTTTTCAGGACCTCGACAACCTCAACGCCATGAGC
>JAJRYU010000146.1 GCA_024275615.1 Planctomycetota bacterium | reverse complement strand
GTTGAGGCCATTGGGACCAATCAGCTCAAGGAAGTGTGTGGGAGCCCCGTCAATCTTGATTCTCACGTTGCCGAGGCGTTTGATGACCTCGCCAAGCATGTCTTGCTGCCACGCGCCGTTGCCTAAGGCATCCAGGAACGGGGCCATGGCTTGGCCATGAAGATCACCTTCGGTGAACCACTGTCCGTGACCGTTGCCATCGTCTTCGTCTTCGATTTCGATCTGAATGGATGCAATACCGTTTTGGCCCAGCCCCATGACATGATCGTCGTCGTCCTCGACAAAAACTTGATACTCTTGGCCATCGCCGTTTTTGGTCAGCGTGACGGTATGCTGCTTGATCCCGTGGCTTTTCTTGTTGAGGCGAACAATCTTGTTCTTCTTGAACTTCTTCTTCAGCTGGATGCCTGGTTCCAGCTCGATGACTTTCACTTCCACTTCCTGCGCCATGGCGTGCAAGCAAAAGCCAGCCAGGATGAAAGCGCTCAGCATGAAGCTATTGAGTCTTTGCATGAATGAACTCCCGGATTTCCGTCATGCGCTTTCAAGGCGCGCTCTGAGAAAGCGGGATTGTCACCCGCGAGCTTGATGGTACGGTCCCTATCGGAACTTACCCCGTGTTAATTCTCATCAGCCAATATTCTTGAGATCGAATTCGCCCAATGCCGCTGTCAGAATCAGAAGCTCTTGTAGTAAAACAACTTAGGGCAATGGCCCCGGATCTTGAGGCGCAGCTGTGTCGCTTTGTGAAAATCGACTCCCATACCGACCACCATGAGGGTGTGAATGCTCTGGGCTGGGAAATTGAGCAGGAATTGATGAAATCGGGGCTTCACACCAGTGCTTTTGTCACAGGTTGCTCAGGGCAATACCTGATGGCTAGGACCAGGCATGGCAAGGGCAACAAGTTGATGCTCTTGGGCCATCTTGACACGGTTTTCCCCCCAGGATCGGTGGAATTGGCTGTCGTTCCTGATCCTCAGGATCCTCTCAAGTTGATGGGGCCAGGAGCAACCGACATGAAGGGAGGTCTGGTGGTGATGTTGGCGGCACTGCGGGCTCTCCAGGATGTTGGTTTGTTGGCGGAGAAGTCTCTCACGGTGCTTTTGTCTGCTGACGAAGAAACCGGGTCTCCCGCTGGTCGTGATCTCATCGCCAAAGAAGCAGAAGAACATCATCTTTGTTTGGTTCTTGAAGCGGGTTCGCCGGACGAAAAAGGTGGATCTCGTTTCGTCACGTCAAGGAAGGGTATGGCCCGATTTAACCTAGAGATCAAAGGAATCGCTGCGCATTCGGGTGTTGCAAAAGAAGCCGGGCTTTCAGCGGCGATCGAGGCGGCTCACAAGATTATTGCCTTAGAGGCTCTCAACGACGCGTCCGTTGGAAATTCCGTGAATGTTGGCGTGTGCAATTCCGGAAGCTCTGTGAACACAGTGCCTGAATTCGCTCATCTCAAGATCGACTGCCGATTCTCGGATCCTGGCCGTGGCGAGACCTTGGTGGAGAAGATCCGCCAAATCTGCCAGACGCCAGTCACGTCCCACAAGGACACCCACGCCGTACCGGAGCTCGGCTTGGAAGAGTTGTGTGGCCATCAGCCTTTTGTGCGGAGTGAGGCGATAGGACGTATGGCGCAACGAATCGTCGATTGGGGGAAAGACCTGGGGCTTACACTTGAGGAAGAAACGCGAGGGGGCGCCAGTGATGGCAATATCGCCGCTGCTCTGGGCATCCCAACAGTTGACGGGCTAGGGGTTGTCGGTGCTAAGATCCACTCGAATCAGGAGTGGCTCTATCGCCAATCGATAGTTGACCGCAGTTGTCTTCTGGCTTTGACGATGATGAGATTCTATGAACTCTAAAGCTCTGTTCTTCTTCTTGCTTGCGGCAGTCATCTATGGCGGTTTCGTTTGGGCCCACAAGGAATTCGACGAACGTTCCACCGCCGAGGGGCCAATGTCGGAGACCTCTTTCGACGCCAGCGGTTACGTCAAGACACTGATTCAGCAGGGCCAGGCCAGTGTCGCCCGGGTTGGCAGCGAGCTGAGCCAACAAGGAAAGGGTGCCAAAGCTCTTGCGGCCCTGTTGCCCGCCGTAGATGAGCCTTGGTTCAAACGTGTCCAAGGCCTCGAGTCTGCTCCCCAAACTTTGCTTGATACCCACGGGTCTCTCGTGGTTGCCATGCCGAAGGGGCGTCAGAGTCGGGCGCCGACGATGTTTCAGGTCAACCGCAACGGAACTGGGTCGGCTTGGGTTCAAATCGTCGAAGATGTGGAGCCGAAAAAGGGCGCCGCGGTTGTCCTTACGCATCTGAAAGTCCCCATCAATGTTCCTCAACCTATGCCCAAGGGCTTGAACCTTGAGTCGGGGCATCTTTACCGTCTCATCGTCTCGGACCATAAGGATGTTGGTCCCTACGCCTATGGCCAATTCGAGATCATCGGAGACGCTGCAAAGGAAGACCTACGTCGTGCCATGG
>JAJRYU010000145.1 GCA_024275615.1 Planctomycetota bacterium | reverse complement strand
CTGCCTTCGCAATCGCCTGTTGCTGAACAGGATTCAATTGAATTTCTGTTGGGTCAATGCTCATACAGTCATTTTACCGCACTGTTGCACCAAAAGGCAACGGAAAAATCAAAAGGCAAAGAGCCCAAAATTGACGGAAGTGCGTCAGTCGAGCGGAATCTGGCCGGTTAATAGGGCAAGTTACAGCGTGTCGAGGGCAAGTTCATCATCTTCGATGGCCTGATCCATTCGCGTCTGATCGCAGATGAACGACGAGCTATATTCGATCTGCTCATCGGCACTCAAATGGTGCTTCTGGGCATTGAACGTTTCCATGAGCGTAGTGGTCGCAGCTCGTATCTCGCGAAGGGCTGCAAGTCGTTCGTAGTGTTGTGCCCGCCTTCTTTCCGTATCCATGCTGGCAAGCTGCCATGTTAGGGCATTGTCTGTCAACAAGAAAGAAGTTTCCTCTCGGTGTGGCCAGCGGCTATGACAATCTTTTTGAACCACTGGTAGGGACCGGACTTTCAAATGGCAAATTGAAGTTGGACAGTCAAACAACGAACGGCAACTTTTACCCCCCATTCGCACTCTTTCAACTGCCCAAAGCAGCAGAAAAGCTATTTCCCTATTGCCCCCAATTATTTCCCATTCCTCGCGTTCAAAATTTTGACCCAGGCGCCAAACCCATCTATCATTCTCCGCATGACAAAACCAACCTCACCCGGTAAAGGAAAAACCTTTGTGATCGGACGTCTGCTTGCAAAGTTTCGCATGGCCGCCGCCAAACTTGCTGGCCCAAAAAGAAAACGCCGCTCGGCTCCCAAGCCAAAACGCACGGTCAGGCCCCGCCCTCATCCGAAACCCAGGAGCAGTCGGCGACGCCTCCCACGACCCAAACGGTAACATTCAGCTACTGCCCATGGGCCCTGAGTGCTCCACCTCGATCTCCCGATTGACAGTCACCCTATACGGTTCGTCACAGCTATCGACCACATGGACAACGTCGTATTCTTCGTCGCACCTAAATTGTGGGCTGCTGATGGCCTCGCGAAATGCCTTCGAGTAGCCCTTGATACTGTGCCCTCGTTGGGCCAGCATCTGTTCGATTTCTTCTTTGAGGTACTTTTTGGGCAACGGACCTGTGTGAAGACGCATCTCTGCCATGAACGTAATCAACCCTGCCGTAGGCCGAAATTTCTGCTTCTTGGTTGATTTCGATGGCTTGTGGCCGAGCTTAATAATGGCTTCGCGTACAGAAGCTTGATCTGCTTTGACCTGCTGTAGATCGCTTTCCAGTTGTTCACGCTTTTGGTAGAGAGAAAGGAGCCTCTCTTGCAGGGCGTTGTGGGCTTCGGTGAAATTGCTCGCAGACATGGGTTGGTTCTCCAAAGAAAGCTCCCCACTTCATCCTACACCCGGTTTCGGTAGGTGCCAACAAGATCACTCGAATCGAGAGGGTGCGAGGGTGCTCAAACGTTCGTCGGTCCAGCCGAGCTAACTTGCTAGCGGAATGATGTCTTCCTCATCAGCACCAAACACGGCTTCAATCGCAGCCCTTCTTTGGGCAGGAAACAAATGCCGGTAGCGGCGTCGCATTTCTTCGGTCTGGTGGCCCATGAACTCATCGATGACCCGTTGGTCGACTTCGGCAGCGGCAAGGTTAGAGGCGAACGAATGCCGGAAAACATGAAAACCCGTGATGAATTTCCAATTGCTTGCGGCCATCGTCTTTTTCAAATGATGATGGGCTTGCCAAGCTGTCAGTGGCGCTACCTCACCAAATCCTTTCCGTTGGCAAAACGTTTACTGACCGCCAGGATGGTTTTCTATCCATTCTTGCATGACGCGATAGAGTAGGGGGCTCATGTCGACTCGGCGATACGTCATCGCTTTGGTACGGCTCTTTTTCTTTTCACGAAGCACAACGGTTCTGGAGCGGAAGTCGATATCTTCAATCAGCGAACGGACCATTTCGCTTCGACGAGCAGAAGTGTGAGCCACAAAGACCATCATCGGGTAGATGAAAGGAAAACGAGCCGTCTTGCGAATGTGTTCTAGGACTTCACCAACTTCAGCAGTTTCCAAATAGACGGCTTCCCAAAGCCTGTTCTCGTCCTCTTCCGTCAGACCACCACGGCCTATAATCAACTCGATCTCTTGGCGCGTCATAAACGGCGGCTTTTCGTCCGTCAGAGGCAACACCACATGCTTGGTGGGGGAGGGGCCGGCGAGAAGCCCTTCTTGAACTCCCCAGTTCCAAAGCATGCGAAACGTCACCAGTTCCTTGCGAACGGTATCGGGCTGGATCGGCTTGTCGAGGTGAGTGTCTTTTAATCGCTTGGAAACGTACTGCTGTAGATTGGCTTTGGAAATAGCTTGCATCTTCCGAGTTGGGCCTAGATGCCGTTTGAGATGCTTGAGGTGTATTCGTTCTCCCTGAAGCGTCGATGCCTCTTTTCGGCCCGCGGGGAGCCGCTCTTCGTAGGTGGCAAAGAATTGTGTTAGCCCGAGGGGTTTTGTTGTGGTCTCCTTCTCGGTCGTTTTGCCATCGGAGAAGATAAATTCGAGCGGGTCGGTTCCCAAAGGAATATCAATTCTTCCGCTTTCAAGCAGACGCAACGTTTCCTCAATGCGTGAGCGGATGCCAGACGCTTTTCGTTTATCACGAGTGCCAAGCGAGCGATTGACGTTTCGGCCTTCGTAGCG
>JAJRYU010000144.1 GCA_024275615.1 Planctomycetota bacterium | reverse complement strand
GTCGCTTCTTCATACTCGGCGCTTTCTTCGTTGGCGCACTCTTGACCCCGCCGGACGCCGTGACCCAAATCCTGATGGCAACGCCCTTGGTCTTCCTGTTTGAATTGGGGATTTCTTGCGCCTGGCTTATGCAGGGGGAGGGGCGTGAGCCTATCGATTGGCGGCGATGGAAGAAAAGAGGAGCGGCTTTTCTCGTCGTCCTCCTTCTTCTTGTTGCCTCGGCTGGCAAGATTGTCAGCACCTACCGACAACGCTTGGTCAGTCAAAACCTGAGGGTCGATTCAAGCGAGAGGAAAGAAGGCTTGCCCTATTTTGCTCTCTTTTCCCAATGTGAGTTTCTCGGTTATGTCCCCGATCGACTCTTCGTTGTAGAGAGTGCCGGTGACGTCGAGACTCTCGTCGTCGGAGACGGCAAAAAGAGCCACGTTCTCAAGTTTGAGTTTCGTGATGACAGGGTCACGAAGATGTCGTCAGCTTCTTCAGGGGCTCGTTTCTTGGTGAACACCAATGCCCGGAGCGTTCACATCGAAAAAGCTGGTCCCATGAAGGGAATCGCCTTTCTCGGGCCGTTCATGCTGGCGGTTGAGAACGCCTCGAACGCATCGTTCATTCAGTTGGAATCCTTGCTTTTCGGACTCGTGGGCAAGCAACCCCCAGGTACGCGGACATTAGCAGATGACGATTCGGATTCAGACTATGATGTCGTCCGTGAGGCTTGGTTGACTTGGTGGAAAAACGAAGGGAAGACTTGGACCTACCGTCCTTGATCACAACGTCACATGGGATTCTTCATCATTTTGACCGGCGACGAGTTGATTGAAGGGCGCTTGGCTGACACCAACGGTTCCTATCTTGCCGCAGCACTTTTTGCTCTTGGTTTCGAACCCGCTGGTATGGTTGTCGTCGGCGACGATCGGGCGCGGCTCACAACCATCATGCGGCAAGCTCTCGCTGACAATGATATTGTCGTTTGCTCCGGTGGCTTAGGGGGCACCCCTGATGATCTCACCCGCTACGCCTTGGCGGACGCCGTCGAAAGTCCTCTCGTTGTCAATGTCGAGGCCATGGGGCAGCTAAAGCAATTCTGGGCGCGATTGAAGCGTACGTTTCCCAGTGACAAACCTCTGGAGGCGATGATGCCGGCTTCCGCCCGGGCGGTCGCCAATAAAGCGGGTTTGGCTCCGGGGATGTTTGTCGAGCACAAGGGTGCAAAACTCCTCTGTCTTCCGGGTGTCCCCAGCGAATTGAAACAGATGATTGGCGACGGGGTCCTGGAGCTTTTTGGGCCACCTCAGGGCAAGCGATCTTTCGCTGCCTTGCGCGTGATTGGCATGAGAGAACCAGTGATCGCTCAAGTCTTGGGCGACATCATGGAACGGGGCCGCAATCCTCTCTGCGGCATCGCGGCCCAAGAAGGTGAAGTACTTCTCAGTCTCCGGGCCTCCGCAGCGAGTCAAGATCAAGCCGATCGGGCCATTCAAGCCGATGTGACACGAATCAAAGACCTCCTGGGTGACAAAGTGATCAGCGAAGATGGCTCGGGCCAAGTTCAGATCATTGCTGAGGCACTCAGGCGCAAGGGCCAGACGGTGGCTATTGCAGAATCCTTGACGGGCGGTCTCCTTGGTCATCAATTCACTGAAATCCCAGGTGTTTCCGATGTTTTTCTCGCAGGGTTTGTCACCTACTCCAACGCCGCGAAAGTGAATGTGCTTGGAGTCGATCGAAAAACCCTGAATGGCGAGGGGGCTGTGAGCGAGGGCGTGGCCCGGCAAATGGCCAAAGGCGCCTTAGCACGGGGGAGCGCCGACTTTGCTGTGGCCACTACCGGGATCGCTGGGCCAACCGGCGGCTCGGCGGAAAAACCGGTGGGTTTATGTTGGGTTGCCGCCGCTTCCAAGTCGGGGGAGGACTGGGCTGAATCTCGTGTTCATGGCGGATCTCGCGGCGAAATCAAGCGCAGGTCGGCAACACATGCTCTGGATTTGCTTCGCAGGCTCATTCTCTCATTCGACGATAGCTGATGAATTCGACGTCTGAGGGGGATTTGGCAGACGGGGGCTTGACCGATTGCGCAGGTCGAGTTACCACAGCCGCTCATGCCCGATGGTGTAATCGGTAACACAAGTGGTTTTGATCCACTCATTCCAGGTTCAAGTCCTGGTCGGGCAATTCAAGATAGCTGGGAGAGACCGGCCGAGTCGCCTTGCTGGCGAACTCTGGCGAGGTTGCCGAACCCGTGATATCTTCTGTGTGGGGTCCCGAGGGCCTGCAGTGCTACCCGATGGTGTAATTGGTAACACTAGAGATTCTGATTCTCTCATTCTAGGTTCAAGTCCTAGTCGGGTAACTTGGCGAGTTTTCAGCCCTTTGGCCTGGAAGCTCGCTTTTTTTGTTTAGATATCGGTTTGGTCTCGGCGTTGAATCCCCTGGTTTCGCCGCTACAATGCCCGGCTGATTGGCTCTGAATTGTTGAAAGTACCGAGTGAAAACGCCTGATGGCAAGCGATCTTGACATCTTGATTCTGGCTGCTGGCCGGGGAACCCGCATGAAGAGCGATCTTCCCAAGGTCCTCCATAGTTTGCATGGCCAGCCTCTGATCCAACATGTTGTTGAAGAGGGCGCCTTGCTCAAACCCCGTGAAATTGGCCTCATCGTTGGCCACGGACGGGATTTAGTCAAAGCAGCGATGAAATCTCATGCGGTGTCTTTTGTGACTCAAAAAGAGCAAAAGGGCACGGGGCACGCCATCAAGTGCTCGGCAAGACGATTTGCCGGGCGTTCTGGGCACATCATGGTTCTTTCTGGTGATGTTCCACTCTTGAGAGCGGCTACGATCAGGACTTTCTATCAGCGACACAAACGTTCCAAGGCGGCTGCCAGTGTGATTACCGCTACTTTGGAGCATCCCGGAAGCTTGGGCCGCATCATCCGCGATGGCCGTGGCCGTTTGGAGCGTATTGTCGAGGCTCGTGACGCCGATTTTTCTGAGCTGGCGATCAGGGAAATCAACTCAGGAATCTACATCTTCAAGAATGAAGCGCTCTACGAGGGTTTGCGTAAGATCAAGGCAAACAAGAACTCTGGGGAGTTCTACTTGACCGATGTCATCAAAGACCTGGTGGCCTCCGGGGAAAAAGTCAGCGCGACGGCCATCAGCGATCCTACGGAAGCCATGGGGATCAACACCCTCAGTGATTTGGAGGCCGCACAGCAAGCGCTAAGGAAACGGATTGCATTTGAGCACGCTGCTGCTGGCGTAGAATTCGTCGATCCGTCGTCAACCTTTGTAGCCAAAGGAGTTACGATCGGCGCTGGGTCTGTTGTTTGGCCCTTTTCCGTCATCATGGGCGATGTTAACATCGGCGCCCGCTGCAGGATCGGGCCCTTCGCTCATCTTCGCGAAGGGACTGTTCTTGAGGACGGGGCGGCCGTTGGTAACTTCGTCGAGATCAAGAATTCCACATTAGGCAAAGGCTCTTTGGCCCTGCACCTAAGTTACTTGGGCGACACGACTTTGGGTCGTGACGTCAATGTCGGAGCTGGCGTCATAACCGCCAATTTCGATGGTGAATCGAAGCATGTCACCAACATTCAAGACGGCGCGTTCGTCGGGAGTGGGGTGGTGCTTGTTGCCCCCGTTGATGTGGGGAAAGGGGCGGTTGTCGCGGCCGGAGCCGTGGTGCCCGCTGGTCAAGATGTTGGAGCGGGTCAGCGTGTTGCCGGAGTTCCGGCGAAGCCGATGGTGCCCAAGAAAAAGCGCAAGAAGCGCGAACAAAAGAAATAGGTACGGCCCAGGTTCGGGCGTGCAAAAACCACCCTCAGTGGTGCGAGATGGACAAGGACATGGAAAGCGCAAAGCTCGAAGTTAGCGATCGATCGGAAAGAGGCAGCGCCGCTGCTCGTCGGATGCGTAAGGCTGGTGAATTCCCAGTGAATCTGTACGGACTTGGCCGCGAGCCACGGGCCATGTCGGCGTCGGCGCAGGTCTTTGAACGCATCGTGGAAAAAGGCTTTCACATCGTCGAATTGCAGCAAGAAAACAAGCAGCAAGTCGTGCTGATCCAAGACATACAATATGATGCTCTTGGCAGTCAGATTATTCATGCTGACTTGATGCGCATCGACCGTGAAAAGAAGGTCCATGTTCATGTGCCTGTGCGCTACATCGGCATGGCACCGGAAATGACGGACAGTGTCGTCGACAAGATGCTTGATACCATCAATGTCGAGGTCTTGCCGATGCATATTCCCCAAGAATTCACCATCAACCTGAGCAAGGTTGAAGTCGGCGATGCCGTGCGCGTGAATGACATTGAAATGCCTGAGGGCTGCGCCCCGTTTGATCACGGCGATGACGATATTATCGTCATCAACCACATTAAGGTGGAGGCCGTTGTCGAAGATACGGATGAAGAAAGCGACAGCGTTGAGCCTGAAGTCATTGGCGCCAAGCCAGATGATGGGGACGAAGGCTGAGTAAGTTTGGCGGTCCTGTAGTTCTCGCGATCGGGAACCCTGGGACCAAATATGCTGGCACCCGCCACAACATCGGCTTTGCAATTGCCGACAAGGTGGCCCAGCAACAAGACGTGTGTTTCCGCAAGGTGGATCCACTCTTCTTGGCAGCAGAAACATCGGGTGGTTGGCTAATTAAGCCACTCACCTATGTCAATCGGACTGGTGGAGTCTTAGACTTGCTCCAGGCCGAAGGGCTTGATTCGGAAGGCCTCTTGGTTGTGGTCGATGACCTCAATCTGGATGTTGGGCGGTTGCGTATTCGAGCCAGAGGTTCGGACGGCGGCCACAACGGCCTGAAGGATGTTGCCAGAGCACTTGGTTCTGGTGACTATGCTCGTCTTCGTGTTGGCGTGAGCCGTCATAGTGACGAGGGCATGAAAGAACATGTCTTGGGTGTCTTCGATGAATCGGAGATGGACAAGATTCGTGGTGTGACCAGTCGCGCTGCCCAAGCTGTTCAGGATTTTCTGAACGGTATGGCAGTGCAAGAGCTCATGAGAACTTGGAACGGTCTTGGACCGGATTCAAACACGAGTGGCTGATTTCACCGAATTGACATTAGGACCAAACGATCGGAGTAGGACCTTGAACAAGTACGAGGGCATGTTTCTCCTCGACCACGGCAAGGTGAAAAACGAGCCGGAAAAGGGCATTGCTGAAATCACAGCAATCCTTGAGAAACACCAGGGCAAGATTGCCCAGATTGGCAAGTGGGATGAGCGCAAGCTGGCCTACGAAATCAATAGACAAAAGCGGGGCTCTTATGTGCTTGTGCACTTCGAGGCACCGGGTACGGCAATCGATGAGATTCGCCGGGACTGCGCTTTGAGCGAAATCGTGTCAAGGCAGCTCTTGCTCGCCATCCAAGGCGAGATTTTCCCACCTTTCATGACCGCATCAGAAATGAATGAAGCTCATGGGACCAGGGATTTTCGCGAGCGTGGGAGCCGTCCTTCAGGCCCCCGTCAAAGAGAAAAACGTGCCGAGCCAGCTGAGGCAACCCCTCTTGCTGGCAAAGACGGCGAGTCATAATCAATGACCGTCATTGAGACCGTCAACAATAGAATCGACCGAGGTTAAGCCATGTCCAGGGCTGCTCAAATCAGGAAACGTAAGAACAAGTTCCGCAAGTTCACCGAACGACGGGCCCGTGGCTGTTGCCGCTCCCAGGAGGACTTGAGCAAGGAGAACGAGAAGTGCAAGCTGATCGACTACAAGTTCTTGGAGCCACTACAAAAAGTGGTGACAGGGCAAGGTAAGTTGTTTTCACGCAAGCGCTCTGGTTACTGCGCCAAGTGCCAGAAAATGGTCAAGCTCGCTGTTAAACGCGCGCGC
>JAJRYU010000143.1 GCA_024275615.1 Planctomycetota bacterium | reverse complement strand
ATGTGGCAACCTCGTCGGGTCATCGGTAGCACTTTTTGCTGCTGCGCTCTCCGAAGTCACAACAGGTTCGATGATCTTGCTGACACCCACCGTGGGTGAAGCACAGGGTTTGGCCGAAGACGTGGCGTGGTTTGGTTCGCCCAAGGACATCGCCTATTTGCCCACCATGGACGAATCCGGTTTTCTTGCCGGAGCGGGGGAGTCAGCTTTTGCCAAGAGGCTCGCCATTTCCCGGGCCTTGGCGGAACCTCAATCCGATTTGCTTGTCGTCAGTTCTGTGACGGCTTTTCTGGCGGTACTTCCTCAGCCAGAAGATTTGGCAGCCAGTTCCTTGAGTCTCAAAGTCGGAGAAGGAAAAGACCGAGAGGAGTTAGCGAACCGACTTGATCAAGCTCAGTTTGAGCGTGTGTCTCATGTCGAAGGACCAGGGCAATACGCTCTGCGCGGTGGCATCGTCGACATTTTTGACCACCTCGCCCTCTCTCCTTGGCGTATCGAACTTTTTGGCGACGAGGTCGAATCGATCCGCAGTTTTGCTCCAGACACGCAACGTTCTTTTGCTACTTTTGAAGACGTGACCTTGTCTTTGACGAGCCCTCATTCTGTTTCAGCCCAACAAGGAGACGAAGGATGTCGTTTGCCCGACATCATGGATCCAAGGGTCACCGTCTTACTGCGAGATTTAGACAATATCGTCAGCCACTTGTCGACCAGGCAAGAACAACGACAACTCGCTGGTCGTCCTGACGAAAGTGATCATGTCGCTCAGATTACAGAGTTGGCTTCTTTTCAGCTGGATCGATTGCCGATTGGTGGCGATGGAGTTGATTTCAGTATTACTTCTGTGGACACCGGTGGCAGCGACATGCCAGCGGCGATCGACGCCTTAGACCGTTTTTCCAGTCGCGACTCAACTGTTGTTGTTTGTTTCGTTACCGATTCAGAAAAGAGTCGCTTTTGGTCGGCTGTTCAAGAGGAAACCGAAGAACTCTTGTTGCGAACATTGAGTGACCGGGACATCAAAGGGGTCGTCGGTTCGTTGTATCGAGGATTCATGTGGCGGGACCAGGCTTTTTCTTTGGTCAACCATCGTGAACTCTTCAATATCCATATTCAAAGGCGTCGTGTCCGAGCAGAAGATGCGCCCATGGGCCGGGCTATCGACGACTTTGTCGATCTCAATCCTGGCGACTTCGTTGTTCATGTGGCTCAAGGGATCGGCCAGTTCATTGGCATCGATACCATCGAGAAAGGCGGCGAAATCCAGGAGTTCATGACTCTGCGATTCGACGATGATGTCCTTCTCTATGTACCGGTGGCGAAAGCAGATCTCGTGCAACGCTACATTGGTGGCAAAGGTGAAGAGCCCAAGTTGTCGAAGATCGGTGGCCGCAGCTGGGGTAAGAAGAAGGACGAAGTTTATCAGGCAGTCGCCGACCTGGCGGCGGAAATGCTCGAGACTCAGGCTCTGAGGGCAAAAGAAGAGGGCTTTGCCTATCCACCGGACAGCACTTGGCAACACGAGTTTGAGGCATCTTTCCCATTTGAGGAAACACCAGATCAACTGACTGCCATCGAGGCCATCAAAGACGACATGGAATCGACCAAACCCATGGACCGCCTCATTTGCGGTGATGTCGGTTACGGCAAGACTGAAGTGGCCATGCGAGCGGCTTTCAAGGCGGTCATGGCGAATCGTCAAGTAGTTGTCCTGGTACCAACAACCGTCTTGGCCGAGCAACACTTGGCTTCATTTCGTGAACGTATGGCCGACTATCCTGTGACCATCGAAGGTCTGTCGCGGTTTCGCAGTCGATCGGAGCAAGCCGAAACAGTCGTTGGTTTGGTGGAAGGGCGGGTCGATATCGTCATCGGTACGCACAGACTTTTGTCCAAGGACGTTCGATTCAAAGACCTTGGACTCTTGGTGATCGACGAAGAGCAGCGTTTTGGCGTGGTGCACAAGGAGAAGATTCGCGGCATGCGCCGGCTGGTAGATATTTTGGTCTTAACAGCGACGCCCATCCCCAGGACATTGCATTTGTCACTCCTTGGCATCCGCGATATTTCATCACTGACTCAAGCACCTCGAGGGCGCCAGCCTGTTGACACCAAGATTGTTCGTTACGACGAAGGGCAAATTCGAGCCGCCATCCTTT
>JAJRYU010000142.1 GCA_024275615.1 Planctomycetota bacterium | reverse complement strand
CGTTGATCTCGCAATTCTACACGGTTCATTTCGGCGCTCTTGCGCGTGCCGCGTAGGGCCTCAGCTCGGGCGGCCAATTCAGTTTCGCGCAGTCTTAGCTCGGCTACGATGGCCGCCTTCGTGGTCTTGGCTGCCTTCCCACTCAGCACGGCTTTGCGTTCGGCAGCCACAGCGGCGAGGTGAGAGTCCAATTGAGCGAGGGCGGTGTTGACTTCGACAATGCGTTGCTTCGACATGCGCATCTTCTTGTTTTGCATCGCTAAGAGGTCGCGATGTTGCGCTTCTTCTACGGCTCGGAGTTCGGTGATTTCTGCCAAGAACCGCTGATCCTTGGTTACGGCAAGAGAGTCCCTACGGGCTTGCTTTGCGAGGATTTCGGCATCCCTGCTGGCGACCTTGGCAGCCTCTTGGCTCTTCAAGATCTCTTCGTATTCCGCCAATTCCCTGTCGTAGCGAGCACGGGCGGAACGAGACTTGATCGATGTACGTTTGGAGCGACTCCTCTGCTTGGACTTTTCCTTCATCATGCGCTCGATCATGCGCCCTTGACGTTCCATGGCGTCGGTCAAGCGATCGAGTCTGCGTTTGAGGGTGCGCAATTCACGTTCGAGTTTCTTGTCGGAGTTACGTCTTGTCCGACTTACGCTTTCGGTCATTGGTCCAGTCCGCAGATTTCTCCCGGGACTTACTGTACGAGACCTGCCTCCAGAAATGCCACCTCGGCTCCGGCGTGAAGGTGCTGCACGACGCGTTCGGATCCTTGGTGAAGTGGTGGCATCGACGATAGTACCGGGAATGACGTTTTCCGTTGCGTCGACGATTCTTCCTCGCAGAGGTCTCTTGGGAGTCGTTACATCGACAATGGCACCGGGGATGACGTTTTGCGTTGCGTCAATGATTCTACCTCGCAGAGGATTCTTTGTTTGGCCGAAGCGAACAACGATCTTCTTGACGGAAGCTCCACGCATCACAGTAAACTTTATGGGGCGGATTCCAGCGCTTCTTTTCTTGGCCGCTCGGATAGCCTTCATCGAAGCATAATCGTTGTCGATCTTGAGAATGGGGTCGTCTTTCTTCAAACCAGCGCGTTCCGCGTGGGAACCTTTGACGATTTTCTTGATGATCAGGCCTGTCCCCTTGGGCATACCAAGCATCTTAGTCAGAGAGTTGGCGAATGGTTCAAGATGCACGCCGATGGTGAAAGATGATTCCTGTTCGCCGACAAGGACATTCTGACGTGGGATAGAATTTAGCAACACGCGGGTATCGCCAAGGAGAACGGGTGTGAGTGGCCTCCCAGTTTCGACTATGGCCGGTAATGGGGCGGCGGGGGGTATCACCGAAACCAGTCCCGCGCGTCCCTCCTCGAGGATTTGGATTCCGTTGACATCAGTGAGGTTGCTTGGCGAAGCGACTCTTGGGGCAGTTGGAGAGGCCTCGACAGTCTGAGGGTATGGCATATTGGCGGCCCAAGCTACTTGAGCACTCGCCACTAAGAGTGCAATGACGACTGCACCCGTCGCCTGGAATAGTCGTGTTCCACGAGACTTCGTGTCCGATCTTTGAGCAAGCATTTTGATTCTCCGTTCAAGTTGAGAGCTGGAACCCGACCACGAAATGAGAGCGGGTAAGTTGGGCGACAACAGTTTGTTTTCGGCCCGCAACTCCCGTTGATGGGCATATTCGATCAAGGCCATGGCGTAACTCTTGCGGCCTCCTTCTCGGCCGACAACGGCATGGTCACAGGATATTTCACGCAGACGATCCAGTTCTCGGTTAAACCACCATGTTGCTGGGTGAAACCAAAACAGGATTCTGAGCAGACTTTGAAGTAGGCAAGTGCGAGGGTCACCTCGTTGAATGTGGATCAACTCGTGACGCAACGCCCAGCGAAACGCTTCCGATTCTGTCCCCGTGGCGTCCCGTTCTGGGATGATGACAACGGGACTAAGTAGGCCCCAGCAAACGGGGGAGGCCACGGCGTCGGATACACGCAGGGCGACTTTTCCGGCATCGTGGCCAGCAATCCTCCGCCAAAGACGCAAGGTGTGTTCATCAGTAACCGGCTTGGAGCGCCGGATAATTCTGTAGGTTTTCGAAATTCGCATGGACTCAATCGTCAGGGCGATCAGCAGGCCCGCAATGTGAAACGCTAGGAGCCAGGGATTCCGAAGAATGGGCGCCAACGAAGAAGAGAGATCTGCCCAAATTGGGCGGCTCTTTTTCTTTGGCTTCGGCAAGAGGGTTGGTTCACTTAGACCTTCAGCGTCACTTGTGATTTTATCTTCTGAGTCCTCAAGCAACATGTCGAGAGCATCCCATCTCCTGGCTTCAGAGCTTTCAACATCTTGAGGCTGGAAGTTCAGTTCTGAAGAATCTGTGTGTGCGCTATTTTGGTGCGTACTTGGTACGCCGAAGAATTCGATGGCAGCCCGTTCCGCATCCCATTCTTCATCCACGAAGGTTTGCAGTTCCTCCGAGTCGAAGCGCCGTGGTACGAAACCTGCAGCCAGGGCCGCCGAGGGAAAATCAAGATCTTCATGGCCGCCAGACTCGTCGGTGTCTGGAACAACGGTCACCATGACCTTGGACGTGAATTGCAGCGGTAAAGTGACCAAGAAAGTCATCAGGACGAAAACCAAAAAACCGTGGGCTACAGTTGGTTG
>JAJRYU010000141.1 GCA_024275615.1 Planctomycetota bacterium | reverse complement strand
TTGTGATTGAAGCGGATGCAAGAGCGACGGCAGCGGTACGGCAAGCGGAAGGCGAGGCAGAAGCTGTCTACAAGAAACTTGAAGCTGAAGCCCGTGGCGAGTACGAAATGCTGGCCAGAAAAGGCGAAGGTTTGAAAATGATCGTTTCCGCGTGTGGTGGTCCGCAAGAGGCATTCCAGCTTCTGATGTTGGAGCATCTCGATACTCTTGCCGCAGAAGCGTCAAAGGCGATTCAAAACATCAAATTCGATAAGGTCACCGTGTGGGACAGTGGTCAAGGTGAAGGCAAAGGAGGTGCTGCGGGGTTTTTGCAAAGCTTGGGAGGCTCCATTCCGCCACTTCTTGATGTGATGAAGTCCATTGGTGGTGTGGAGATGCCAGAATACCTTGGCAAACTCGTTGACACAGAAAAAGGCCCATCGGACGTCGCCGCGAGCACGACACCCGTCGCCGCAGAGGATGCTGAAGACACTGTAGGCGCGATGCCGCCGAATCCTGATCTTGAGACAAGACCCGTGGATTCGAAAAAGCAGAATAAGAAAAAGAAAAACTTGCCTCCCGAAACAAATTCGTAGACAGGTTGATTAGTGAAGAACCAGCAAGGTCGAATTGGTCTCAATTCGACCTTGTTTCCATGTAGTAGTGGCGTTCCAAAACGAAGGACTTGATGAGTCGCTGGTTTCTGTACGTAAGACGATCCTTCGTCGGTCTCAACAAGATCGTCTTGTGGTTGACGCGTACTCTCACAGGGACGGAGAATCCGGCGACTACGTTTTCGAAGTGATACGTCAGGGTCTTCCCTTGGATCCGATAGCGGAGAATAGGGATCTTCGTCGTCCGAAGGTACTGGTCGAAGAATTTCCCCAATTCGATTCCTGACTCGGCAGAGATGTAGTCTTCTACTTGTTGCGTAGTCACTGTCTTGTGCCAGAACTTAGAATTCAAACCTCTGAGAATACGCCGCCAAATTATGTCATTATCGATGATCTGACGCAGCGTATGGAGCATGTTTGCTCCTTTTGGATACATGTCGCCAGAGCCTTGCTTGTTCAAGCCGTACTTGCCGATGATCGGGATATTGTTGCGGATATTCTTGCGTGTGCCAATGATGTAGTCAGCGGCTTCCTTGCGGGTAAAAAAGTACTCAACAAAGAGGCTTTCAGCGTAACTGGCGAAACTCTCATGGATCCACATGTCGGCGGCATCTTTCATCGAAATGTTGTTGCCGAACCACTCGTGAGCTGATTCATGAACGATGATGAAGTCGAATTTGAGACCAACGCCAGTGCCACTCAAATCGGATCCGCGATAGCCATTCTTGAAGCCATTGCCATAGGTGACTGAACTTTGATGCTCCATGCCAAGATAGGGCACTTGGACCAACTTGTAGCTATCTTCGTAGAAGGGATACTTGCCAAACCAATACTCCAGGGCTTCGAGCGTCCGAGGAGCCTCGATGAATTGTCTTTTGGCTTTTTGGGTATCGGCTCTAAGAACCCAGTAGCCAACATCGAGTTTTCCGAACTCACCTTGGTATTTTCCGACGAGGTTGACGTAGTCGCCGATATTGAGATTGACCGCATAGTTGTTGATCGGGTGGGTCACAACCCATTGATATGTCTTGGTCTTGTTCTTCTTGTTGCTCGCCACTTTCTTCAGGCGCCCGTTGGCAACGGCGACGAGTTGTTCCGGTACCGTGGCGTTGATCGTGATTCCCCGGTCTGGTTCGTCGTACCCGTGGTCCTTATTCGGCCACCAAATGCTCGCTCCGATACCCTGACAGGTAGTAGCGATAAACGGGGCGCCCCGTTTGTCTTTCTTCCAGGAGAAACCACCGCTCCAAGGTGGATTCCTGCTGCTTGTGGGTTTGCCTGAGAAGAAGACGTCGATCTGGACTTCAGTTTTGGGTTGGAGTGTTTTTGGAAACGAGATCCAGTAGACATTTCCTTCTCGGACGAACCTGAGATTGTTCTTGCCAAAACGGACCTGAGTTATTGAAAGCGGCGCCTGAAGATCGAGTTGCAGTTTCTTGCCTGCCGTGAGTGTTTTGAATGTGATCCGATTGGAGCCTTTTATCGACTTGCTGTCGGGAAACACTTGCAGTGAAAGTTCGTAGTGCTGTAGATCCCACCACGAACGTTCTGGGGTGATACTGCCGCGAAGTTCTTGTTGACGCAGACGTTTGTCCGATTGCGCCCTGGCGACGGGGACAGGGGCAAGAAAGAAGAGGATCAGAAAACATAGAACAAACTTGTGGCTTTGCATGACGCCCAATTCTCCGAGTGAAGGAAGCGGAGGGTAGCATGTCGGCGCTCTGTCGCCAATTCCGACCGATCTTGGCGAGGATATGCTCTGACGAAAGATGAAGAAGAGCAAAAATTTTCCGGAATGAGGTTCATCTGCCCGAGTCGACCGAATTGCTCTATGGTATTCTCAAGGTGGTTGATCGCAATCTGGGGACGACTTTGCCTCAAACCTGATGACGATGCTGAGACCTGTGCCTGAAACTCAAAGGACCTGGAGGCAAGATGAAATCGCTCACTCCAATACTCGCTTTTTTACTGGTATTGTTGGCTCTCACTGTGTGCAGTCCTTCAGAAGTGGCATCGTCCAAGTCGACCGCCTTAGATGAGATACAAGATTTCCACAAGTTGGCAGGGTTCTTCGATCTGTATTGGGATGAAACAGGCGGGCGGCTGTTTCTGAGAATCGGCCAGTTCAACGAACCTTTCCTCTACGTATCTTCGTTGCCAAATGGTGTCGGCTCCAATGACTTGGGGCTGGACCGCGGTCAACTTGGGGGAACTCGACTTGTGGAGTTTCAAAGGTCGGGTCCGAAAATCCTCTTAGTCCAGAAAAACCACTCTTACCGGGCGCGCACCGAAGACTTGGCTGAACGGAGAGCCAGCACGGAGTCATTTGCCCAGTCGATCATTTGGGGTTTTGAAAAATGGGCTGAGAAGGATGGGGCGGTCTTTGTGGATGCCACGGACTTTCTTCTGCGCGACGTTCACAATATCGCTTCACGTCTGAAATCAAGCGGGGAAGGGGACTACATTGTCGACGAAACGCGGTCCGCGGTTTTCTTGCCACACACATTAGCCTTTCCCGATAATAGTGAGATGGAAGCAATTGTGACTCTTGTGGGGCAGTCCAAAGGGCCGATACTGCCGACCGTGACTCCCGATGCAAACGCAGTGACGGTCCACATGCGTCATTCTTTCATTCGCCTGCCTGATGACGACTATACCCCACTTCCCTTTGATGCGCGGGCGGGTCTCTACAGCGTGAGTTTTGTCGACAACGCCGCGAAGATTGGTGATTCTCCGAAAGTACGATTTACTGTACGCCACCGCCTCAAAAGAAAGCAACCAACTCAAGAGTTCAGCGCAGCAATAGAACCCATCATCTACTACGTTGATCGTGGCGCCCCGGAGCCGGTGAGAAGCGCCCTTATTGAAGGGGCAAGTTGGTGGAACCAGGCTTTCGAAGCGGCTGGGTATCGCGGAGCATTCCGGGTGGAATTGTTACCTGAAGATGCCGACCCCATGGATGTACGTTTCAATGTCATTCAGTGGGTGCATCGCTCGACCCGGGGTTGGTCCTATGGCGCGTCTGTGGTCGATCCACGCACTGGAGAAATCATCAAGGGGCATGTGTCGCTAGGTTCCTTGAGAGTTCGTCAAGACTATCTCATCGCCGAAGGTCTCTTGGCGCCCTATGAAGGAGAGCATGTTTCCGACGAAATGCTCAAAATGTCCTTGGCGCGTATTCGTCAATTGGCAGCTCACGAGGTTGGCCACACTCTGGGCTTAGAACACAATTTCGCTGCCAGCACACAAGGACGGACTTCGGTGATGGACTACCCCTTTCCTCTGATCAAGTTCAAAGCAGGGGGAAGTCTCGACTTGAGCGACGCCTACGGCGTTGGGATCGGTCAATGGGACAAACAGGTTATTCGCTATGCCTACAGTGACTTCGGTCCAGGTAGGGATGATGGCATTCAGCGAATGAAGATCTTAGACAAGACAATGGAGTCACTTTCCTATGTCGCGGATTCTCACGCGCGGGGGATCGGCACTCCCCATCCCGATGGAAATTTGTGGGACAACGGCGCGGATGCCGTCGCCGAGCTTGAGCATCTCATGCGGGTCAGGAAATACGTTCTTGAGCGATTCTCAATGAAGAACATTCGCGTCGGCCGCCCTCAGGCGACCTTGGAAGAAGTTTTGGTACCGGTCTACTTGCTCCATCGCTACCAGCTTCGGGCCGTAGGCAAACTCATCGGCGGTCAATACTTTTCCTACTCTTTCAGAGGTGATGGGCAAGATGCCGTGCATGGTGTTGCGCCAGATCGCCAACGCCAAGCTCTGGATGCCATTCTCGCAACACTTACTCCTTCCTTCCTGAAGATCCCTGAGCATGTACAAGACTTAATCCCGCCGCGGCCACCGGGATTCCGCAAAAGCCGGGAAACTTTCGCGAATACGACAGGAGCGACATTTGATTCCATGGGGCCAGTAGGAAATGCTGCATCGTTGGCCCTTGCTGTGCTCTT
Organism: Planctomycetota bacterium; assembly: GCA_024275615.1. GTDB lineage: Bacteria > Planctomycetota > DRQF01 > S139-23. The sequence goes on along the minus strand of JAJRYU010000141.1, from coordinate 9,520 downwards.
TGACAGAAAACGCGCGGCGCGGCTCATCGCTCAGCATGCCAGGAATCCTGACTCTCCTGGATTCAGAGATTTGTGCGAAGCTGTGTTCCTAGCAACTTGGGGGAGCACACACCTCAAGGGCGAAGATGGTGTTATTCAAAGGAGAATTGCCACTTTGGTCCTTGAACGTCTGATAGCCTTGGCTGGCGACTCGAAGTCCAATGAGGAAGCGCGCACAATCGCTAAAGCGTTCCTCACGAACCTGCAGACGATTTGCTACGAAGGTCTTTTAACCAAGCAGAAGGGAATGTGGCGAAACTTTTATCAAGCTAACAATCTGATGCTCAAGAGGTGGCTCAACAATCCGGAAATGCTGAAACGAGTGGGGCCCCGCCCTGTGCCACCTGGATCGCCAATTGGCAGCATGGCCGAGCAAAAGTGACCAGTGATGAGACCTGAATAACGCAGCGTGCGAGTTGGAGCCCGTGAAGAGAAGTAAGAAAAAATACACCAGATATCTTGTACTTGTTGTGATGACTTTTCTTGTCGTGATCGTGGCAAGCAGTTTTGATGATCCCCAGAACGGTGCGGCTGACCCTCTGTTGGTCTTGCGAAAGCCCATTTACGTCTGGGGCAGGAGTCAAGGTGTTATAGAACGCCCTGGATTTTTCACGGGCACATCGGTCCTGCCGACGACCTCCGGTGTTTCTATGGCAAACCAGGACGGCACAACCTACTTCGAATTAGTAAGAGACCGAGAGCCCGTCTATCGGCCGGTTTTTTTTCGAGTTGGCGAGAGAGTAACGATCACACTCAAGGGGTCCATGATTCGAGAACTGACCGGTATGAAGCTTGTTGCCAAGGACGGCAGAGTTGTTGATGAAATCGACGTCGGCACAAACGAAAATGAAATCTCCGTGAGTGGCTACCTTGCTGATCGGTGTGGCGGTTATGGCGTCTTTCTCCTTGATGTTGGTTCCGCAGAGTGGCGGGAAGCATGGAGCTGGACCTGGTAGCCGCAAGTCCTGATGCCTACGATGGGAAAACATGAGGATTTGGTTTGTTAACTCAATTCGATTGATTCATTTCCATCAAGATCTCAGATCTTCGCTTGTTAAACTGAAACATCGAAAAGTACTCCAGACGGCTGTCTGGCTTTCTGATGATGTGAAAAACAGAAGAGGATGAGACAATGGACAAAGCAATGGGGCGGTTGATCTTGGTCGTTGGTACGGTTTTGTATGTGATCACGGGGGTCTTGGCTCTTCTGACCTACATTTGGAATGTTGAATTCTTTGGCTTCGCTGCCTTGGGGATCGCTTTGCAAGTGGCCGTGGCTGTGCCCATGGTCGGATTCTTGCTCGGTCGAATGAAACTGACAGTCGTTGACTATGCCAAGTGGTTGTTGGCGCTCTCTGTGGCATTGGCGGTCTCGGGCTATCTTGGCGTCCCAGCGGGCAGTTCAAGAGCCTTTCCCCAAGTTGACGCTCTCAAGGCGAAAGCCGAAGCGATAGAGGCGAGCGATCTTGGCGGACGCGAGAGGTTGGAGCTCAAAGTCGATCTCGCCGCAGCAGATAGCGATGACGAAAAGAAAACCATCAAGGAAAAAATAGACAAGATCGCCGACTCGATCTCCAAAGAAGATCGAAAAGAAGCAGAGCAAGATATCGCAGTCTTGCGGGCGAAAGCCAGGTTGGCGACAGTGACTGCTCAGGCTCGACAGAGTTCTTTGTATGCTGCCGAAAAGCGCAGTGGCATCATGTTGTTGTCTGCATTCATTCTGTTCGCCGGAGCGTGGCTCATGTCGCGCGAGAACATCTAGGTCGTTTCTCTCATACTGCCGATTTTCACTGTTGCTCCCCTTCGACAGGACACGAAAATCGGCAGCGTCCTAGTTCGCAACTGAAACGTTGCAGTTTCACTCCGCATGTTTAGACTCGTTTGATGAAAAGAGCAGGGTGCTGGCCATTTCTGAGCCAAGAGTCGTAAACGGAGGAAGTGAAATGAAGTTCCTGGGCAACTTTCCGGTCACTGCAGAGTCGGACATCCCTGACGGCAGGGATTTTATTTATCAACCTGCTCTGATTCCTCTAAGTCCAGTGATTGATCCGCCTGCGACTCTGCATATCTTGGACCAAGGCAAGGAGGGGTCTTGTACCGGCTTCGGTCTAGCGGCTGTCATTAACAAACTCAATCATGATCGTGGTTCAGATATGCTGGTGAGCGCGCGCATGCTCTACGAAATGGCCAAGCGATATGATTCTTGGCCCGGCGAAGACTATGCCGGATCGAGCTGTCGTGGAGCCATCAAGGGCTGGCATAGTATGGGGGTATGTGCTGAGGCTCTGTGGCCATACATAGAAGACAATGACGATCGCAATCTTACTATTGAACGAGCTAAAGACGCCAGGTCCAATACGATTGGTGCTTACTACCGCATTAATCCCGACATTGTCCACATGCATGCCGCTCTGAATGAAGTTGCGGCGGTATACGTCTCAGCTCGTGTGCACAGCGGATGGTCCCTGAAGTCGGTAAGAAATGGTGTCATCAAGCAAGACAAGAAGATCATTGGTGGCCATGCTTTCGCCATTGTTGGCTATGACGAAACTGGTTTTTGGGTGCAGAACTCTTGGGGCGGAGAATGGGGCAGGAACGGCCTGGCCCATTGGAGCTACGAAGATTGGCAAGACAACGTGAGCGATGCTTGGGTGGTCCGGCTGGCCTTGCCCACCCCTCAGCTCTGGGACCGTGACTTTCAAAAAGAAGACGTCGGGAAAATTGCGCTGTTTGGCAAGAGTGGCCCTCGTAGGGCGCGCATTGCCGGTCATTTTGTACACATCGATGATGGTTTGTTTCACGAGGATGGCAAGTACTGGAGTACTCAAAAGGACGTCGAAGAAACGGCTTCCTTGGTGGCCAAGAGCAACAGATACCAACATCTGATGTTTTACGCTCATGGCGGCTTGAATTCAGTTGAAGACTCTGCGACGCGGATCGCCGCCATGCGCGATGTTTTCAAAGAAAATGGTATCTATCCTTATCACTTCATGTACGACACTGGGCTCTTGGAAGAGATCAAGGACATCATCCTCGGTAAGCGATCCAGTACCGAAGGGCTTGTTGGCGGATTCGCCGACTGGTGGGATAAGGTGTTCGAAAAAATGACACGCCGACCAGGTAGAGCTTTGTGGCGAGAAATGAAGTCGGATGCCAATCTCTGTTTTCGCGGTAACAAAAACGCCGGGCGTCAGACTCTACTGGCATTTGTAGATGCTCTGCAAACAAAGAACGCTTCGCCCAAGTCCGTTCATCTTGTCGGGCACAGTACAGGTGCCATCCTAATTGCACACCTCTTGCATGCTCTGTCGAAAATGAAAGTGAAGACACGTATAGCTTCTGTAAGCCTGATGGCACCAGCGGCGACAGTTTCTCTATTCGAAACCCACTATTCACCTTTCCTCGAGACTCCCAAGAGGCAATTCGGGATTGACAAGCTGACGATCTACAATCTCAAAGATGATCTTGAGCAGGACGACACAGTTGCTGAAGTTTATCGCAAGTCCTTGCTCTATTTGGTGTCCAACGCATTTGAAGAGAAACGTGGTGACGCGGTCTTGGGGATGCAGAAGTTCTCCAAGGACATTGCCAAACAAGCAGGGCTGGAATTTGTCTACAGCTTGAACAAACGCACCAAGAGTGAATCTCACGGGGGCTTCGACAATGACCCCGTGACCATGAACGATGTGCTGAAGAATATTTTGGGTCGCAAGGCCAAGCGCGGATTCACCGTGAGAGATTTGGACTACTAGGGCGAACGAAATGAATGGCTCTTTGATTTTATTCGGCATCGAAGCCGGAGTGAGACTCGGGCGCAAGGTCTACGATGTTCTCGTTGACCAAAACGTGGAACGTGCCCTCCTTTTGCCCATTGGTGACCTCTACGCCGATGTCACCCGCGCGGTGGCTCTCAACTATTTTCTTGAGCATCCAGCCCTTACCGCGCGTGGCAACGCGGAGACGCCTCGCGGGCCGTATTTTGGCTACAACCAAGGGCAGTTGATCCTAGCCTACAAGACGCTAATAGAGATTGACAGTCAGCTGAAAGAAGGCGATGGATCCCTCAGTGAAGCCGTTGACGTCATCGGGAATCTGTCGCAATTTGAACAGTACAAGGAGGGCTTTGGTTCCAAGCCGGTATTGCAGCGTTTGCTTGGAACTTTGGTCGAAATCGGTGTCGACTATTTCTTGGCGAATCCAAAAGCCATGGGGAGAGATTCGAACGCGAGAAGAGTTGTTCAGTCCTTTCTGATCGGATTGGACGAAACTGATTTTGCCGAAAGTAGCCGAATTGAGATTGTCGGCGATCTGCTTGGCGCTTCACTTCGTGCACTCGACTCGAACCTGGCACTCATTGACGATAGTAGGCAGGTCCAGGCTGTGCTTGGTGGGATTACCAAGGCGCTTCTTGCAGACATCGAAGATCTGACTGCAAGTGGGGCGCTCCAGTCTGAACTTGCGGATCGTGAGGCCTTGATTAGGCGCTTAGGTTCGAGCGTCATTCGAGGTGCTGTAGGAGCCTTCTCTGAGAATCTTGATCTATTCATGGAGGACGGGACCTCGAGGAAAATCGCGCAATCGGCGTTGACCCAAGTCCTCAAAGGCATCAGTGGCAAAGAAGACATCTTTAGCAATGAGACGATCAGACTAATTTACAAAAGTGCGCTTGTTGCCATCGCTGACAATACCAGTGATCTTATTGGTGACGAGTTCGTTGGTATCTTGATCGCCGATTCTCTGCAGGCCCTCAGCGACGCGGACAACCTCTTCGCGAAAGAGACATTTGGCGCCATCGTGCTTGCTGCTCTTGAGACTTTGCGTGACAACGCCGAATTGTTGATCAATCCCGATGACCCAAGGGAGCAACTCTTTGCAACAACGATCAGTGCCATGGCAAAAGGACTTGTGGGTACCTTGGCGGGTGGTGGTGGTGTCAATGATCTTCTGTCAAAGACTCAGTTGCTCGAGTTGGCTCAAGTTGTTTTTCAACAAGTGGCTGCTCACCCAGAACATCTCATTGGTGCAGATCCTGACGATGCGCGCATGACCGCCTTGGCTCAAATCCTTGGCTCAGTTGCTCAAGCCCTAGGGACTAACCCTGGACTTCTGGTGTCAGGAGACGGACTTGTGTCGTTGTTGGATACGGCCATTGAGGTGGCGGTTTTGAACGCGGACAAGCTCATCGATTTTGGCGACCCGAATACCGCGGGCAATTTACTTTTCAAAATTGTTCAACAGGTTGCCATGGTGATCGAAGATGAGTCAAAGGACCCAAGGGGATTGGTGACACGACAGGTCTTCTTAGAAATCGTCGAGCGCGTTTTGCCACTGACTTCGGCAAATCTTGAGATCTTGATTGCAGGGAAAGAAAACTCTGTAAGGGATGTCGTCCAAAAGACCTTGGAACTGGCCGAGGGTATTCTCGAGAATCGTACCAACGGGGCCACTTTGCCCGTTCTCGTGGAAGAACTTCTGAGACGCGTTCTTTGGGGCGAGCTTGACCTGGACGCTCCTGATGAGGTCACGCTTGCAGCAAGAGAAATACTGAGGAGAGCTTCTTGATGACGACTTACAGAGACCGAGAGTTTTTCCTTCTCCTTCTGGCTGCAGTCGCGCTCATGTTCCTACCTTCGTGCTCGGTGATCGAATACGGCGGCCTACAACGGCGATTCAACCGTGCCGTTGAATTGGACAATATGGCGGCCGTTTCTCCCTACGTCGATGGCCGGGCCGACTATCGCTTTCTGCTCGAAGAATTGACTCCTGAGTACATCCAGCGATTGGATGTGCGTATGCGGCCGAACGCCTGGATGCTCCGAGGCATTTGCGCCTGGCGAACTGGATCTTGGTCGGTCGCGAGGGATGCAGCCCGAAAGGGACTTAGCTTAGACCCATCTGCTGGGTCCCGCGATGCGGTTATCCTCACGTTGATCCCTGGGCTCGTGTTCGAAAAAGAGGCCGCAGAGCGTTGGCTGGGGGAGTCGAATCAGTCGGAGCAGAGCTACAATTCTCTTCGCGGAAGTCTCAAGGCTGCTTGGCAAACCATGGCCCTAGCTGAGCGATCTGTCGGCCAGTTCACACCGGCTACAACGGTCCACTATTTGAACTATCAGAAGTGGCGCTTGGCAATCAACTGGGCTGGGATGATTGCTGATGTGACCGAAGCGGACACTGATCTTGGTCGTTTTCGCGCTATGAATGAATGGGCGAAGACCATGGGAGGGGTGGGGAGTTTTCCCGCTGCTGCAGCGGAGTCTGCGAAGAACAAAGTGAAGGGGGCTCTCAGGGCCCTCATTGACGCCCAAAGTCGCTAAGGGGAGTTCTCGCTCGTTTCCCTGGGGCGTCCCGTGGATGTTCGAAGACGGCCGAAGAATCGCTGAATTCGAGGTTTGCTATCATCAGTCAAATGTCGGACATGGGGACCTTGGTAGGAATGCCAACGAGGCAGAGAGACTCTTTCGCAAGACGATCTTGTTCTGGGTAAGATCGCCTTGATTTCATGGACTGAATCCTGGAAGTTTAGCTACGAAGCGCACCGTGCTGCCACACCCTGAGAGCGAGATCGATGAACTGGTTCCGAAAGACATTCGAAGTCTCGCATACGTCTCACAAAGCCATCTTGTCGATGGAGGGCATTCGTGGGTTCGCGGTGTTCTTGGTGTTTCTCGTCCACTACGTCACCTTGATTCAGCCTTGGTTGATTGAAGATTCCATGACTTCTGTGGCGGCTCGCCATGTTCGAAGTCTTGGAAACGTCGGTGTTGACTTGTTCTTCGTTCTGAGCGGCTATCTCATTTACGGCATGCTGATTAAAGGTCACAGGCCATTCTTACCTTACTTGAGGCGCAGAGCTGAGAGGATCTATCCGACTTTTACGGTCGTTTTCTCAATCTACTTGCTTTTGTCCTTTGCACTCCCGTCACTATCGCGGATACCAAGCGGGTTTAAGAACGCGACAATTTTTATCGCTCAGAACTTTGCCTTGCTACCGGGGATTTTCGACGTGCCTGCCATCATCACCGTGGCGTGGTCTTTGAGCTATGAGTTTTTCTACTACCTGATAGTGCCCTTGATGGTTGCTTCATTGAGTTTGCGGAAATGGAACCCCAAGGCCCGCGTGATGTTCTTTCTGGCACTCTCAGTCATTCTCTTTTGGTATTTCGCTGTGAACGGCGGTCTGATTCGTTTGCTCATGTTTGTACCCGGGATTGTCATGTACGAAGTCATCGCCAACAAGATGATTGTCAAGATGCCGGCTATTGGACTTGCGGCTCTCCTGGCGGCATTGGGTGTCGTTGCATATCTGAATGCCGCAAATTCTCCAGGGTGGCTCAAATACGTGGCGCTCTATGTGCTTTTTCTTGTTTTCTGCCTAGAGTGTTTCATGCGAGAAGGACTCACCGCTCGCTTGTTTTCCTGGGCACCGCTGCGGTGGTTGGGGAATATGAGCTATTCCTACTATCTCATTCACGGCTTGGCGCTAAATTTTGTGTTCTTGACCTTGAGCAAGATCTACCCCAGTGCAAAGAGCGATACGGTCTTGTTCTGGATCTTCCTCTTGCCTGCTTTTTTCTTGACGATGATCCCTTCAGCCATCCTCTTCATCTACGTCGAGAAACCTTGGTCCTTACCTGGACCGCAAGCGAAGAAAACAGATCCCCAGATCGCTTGACCCGTTTTGTTGACGAGATTGCGGTCACGCTATCACCAACCATCTCATTGTCGAACTTGTTGCCATTGATGGCCGCAAGATCATGAATAATGTGGCATGACGCTCGGGGATCTGCATCGTCACGATTCAGTTGGTTTACTTGATCTTGTCAAGGACAAGAAAACTCCTTGGCCGGATGTCCTCAGCATAGGAATTAAAGGGGTATCCGGTAATCGTGTCATTTTGAAGATGGTTCTTGTACAAGTTGATGGGGCGCACAACCGCGAGTTTGTCGTCATGCTTGACAAGAAGTTGAACTTGAACTTTCGACGAATCAGCCTTGTGGAACGCGCCGCTTGACCAGCGCCAACTTGTGCTGCGTTTCCAAGCTTGTGACGGAATGCGAGCCCCCAAGATTTGGGCGTCCTTTTGTTCCTTTGCCCACGTTTGGATGGCCAACTTGATTAGAGCATCGCGATCTGAGCCGGTGTAGCTGTCTGGTGGCAGTGGATTCGTGGCAATGATTTCCGCTTCGAGCGACTTGGCCATAGTGGCGATATCTTGGCGGGCTGCAGTGACCTTGGCTTCCAAGGGTTTGGCTTCTCCTTGACTGAAAGCACGCATGACCAACAGTTTCTTTTCCGCCCAGCCGAATTTTTGATCAATGCCGCCGTTTTCGCCGAACCAAGCCGGGCTCTTCTTTTGAACTGCTTCACGGGCTAGCTTCTTGGCCTCATCAATATCAGCCTCAATGGCATTGGGAAGTTGCTTCTTGTATTCAATGGCTTGGCCGACGAATTTCTTACGCTGGCCAAGAGCGTAGAGGACTTGTTTCTCCATGCGTTGGCCGTCAGCCGTTTTTTGCTGAACCAAGGGTGCGTAAATGTTGGCGATGCGCTTGAATTCTTTGAGTGCTTGGCCGTCTTCTGTAATGACCTGGGCCATTTGTTCAGGGTTTTGGACGGTCATCGAAAAGTCGCGGTAACGGCGCGAGAGATCGCGAATCAACTCGAAGTCCTTGGCATAGTTGGGATAGTTCTCCATGCCTGTCAGTTTTTGGAGTTTGGCACTCGCTGCCTTCAAGCGAGATTGGAGTGCCCCCATCGTGTCGCCTGCTGCTTTGATCCTTGCGCGTACAGGTGCGACATCGGGGTGTTTTGCCGGAAGCTGACCGATGTACTTGACCGCCAAGTTGAATTTTGGGATTCCTTTTTGGATTGAAGCGAGCGCGCCTTTCACTTCGCTGTGCACAGGCTTTGTACCTTGACCATCGAGTCTTGAGACGACTTGTGCCGCGGCGCTGCTATATTTCGTAGTTTCCCGAAGATACCAGCGCGCGTCTTTGAGTAGTTTTTCCTGTTTGTAGTCGAGGCGCTTGGCCTTTGGTGCTGCTGGTTGTCTTGGTTGTGTACCCGCGGTTGGTGGGTTGCCGCCCCTATCCGGGACTTTTGTGGTCGGCGTCGCGCCGGGACTGAGGATTTTCTCGATCGCAGCAATGGCCTTCATCGCTGCAGCATGTCTTTTGCGTGTAGGGGCGGCGCTGGCATCACCTGCTGGAAACTGAGCCAGAATCTGTCCTGCTTGCGCCAGCCTTGGCTTCGCCGAGTTGAGGCGCAGCAAAGTCAATTTCCGGCGGCTGCCTTTTGCTGGGTTGGCCGCCGAACCTGCTGAGCCCTGGGCTGACTTGATGTCGTACTCAGCGTTTTTGATCAGGTTGTTGGCTTGCTTCAAGGACGCCTGTTGGCCGTCGGATGATGCCATCGCGGAGCTGAAACTGATCAGGATGGCTGTGAGGATGATTCCCAAGGTGACCATCGACTGGGTTGGACG
>JAJRYU010000140.1 GCA_024275615.1 Planctomycetota bacterium | reverse complement strand
TCCCCCGATGCGCTCACAGGCATGGAAGCGAACCTGCGCTTTGCTGGCCCTGAGACCATGGAAACCAAGATTTTCGGGCGACTCAGTGCCTGGCAAAACTGGATCTTCCAACGACCAAACGCCGTGGGCGAGCGCGGAGCGCTTACCTGCTATGGCACTCCAAACCGCCCTGAGTTCAACTACCAGAGGACATGATTATGGGAATCAACTACAGCGAAAAAATCCCCAACAACGTCGACATCTCTGCCGATCGTCGTTTGCAACGTGCCTTGGAAAAATGGCAACCCGCTTACCTGGATTGGTGGGCGGAAATGGGCCCGACGGATTTCAACACCAATGAAATCTATTTGCGCACCGCCATCAGTGTCGACCGCGACGGCTGGGCCGATTTCGGCCACGTCAAGATGCCAGATTATCGTTGGGGCATCTTCTTGACTCCCAACGACAAGGAAAAGAAGATCGGCTTTGGCGACCACGAAGGTGAAGACGTCTGGCAGGAAGTTCCTGGCGAACACCGCAACAATCTCCGCCGCCTCATCGTGACCCAGGCGGACACGGAACCGGCTTCGGTCGAACAACAGAGACTCTTGGGGCACACAGCTCCCAGTCTCTATGATATGCGCAATTTGTTCCAAGTGAACGTCGAAGAAGGGCGTCACCTTTGGGCTATGGTCTACTTGCTGCATTCACACTTTGGCAAGGATGGCCGCGAAGAGGCGGAAGAGTTACTGGAACGTCGCAGCGGCAACCCTGACCACCCACGCATCCTTTCGACTTTTAACGATCCTGTCGAAGATTGGCTTTCGTTTTTCTGCTTTACGACCTTTACTGACCGTGACGGCAAGTACCAGCTCTTGGCCTTGGCCGAAAGTGGTTTCGACCCTCTTGCCAGAACGTGCCGTTTCATGCTGACCGAAGAAGCTCATCACATGTTTGTCGGTCAAACTGGTGTCAATCGCGTTATCAAACGTGCTTGCGAAGTCATGACCGAGAACCCGCAGAAGGACATCAAGGAGTACGGCGCAATCCCTCTTGAAATCATCCAGAAGTACATCAACCGTTGGGCCTCATCTTCGGTTGATCTCTTCGGTTCTGAGGTCTCGAGTAACGCCGCTACTTTCTTCGCTGCTGGCCTCAAGGGCCGAGCTTACGAAGAGAAAAACTACCAAGAGCACCGGGCGCTCGACCAGGGTTTCACCATCGAAGAATGGGACGGCAATCGCCTCAGCAATAACGAAGTGCCGCTGCGCAATGCCATGAATGAAGTGCTGCGCAGTGACTACCACGCCGACAACGTCAAGCAGACAGTTCTGTGGAATAAGGCAACTGCAAGTTTTGGCATTGACTTCCAATTCACTATTCCGCATCGCCGTTTCAATCGCCGCATCGGCATGTATGCTGATGGTTTTTTCACCCCAGAAGGTGACCCCATTTCCGAAGAAGAATTCAATCAGAACAAGACCAAGTGGTTGCCGACCGAGGAAGACGAGGCCTTTGTTAAGAGCTTGATGGTAAAATGCCACGAGCCCGGAAAATTCGCTGGTTGGATCGCCCCACCTTCCAAGGGCATCAACGATCAAAGCGTCGACTTTGACTACGTCCGCCTCTGATTGTCATCGGCACCCAAAGGACAACCAAGCATTCGCCCCTCATGGTCCTCGAGCCATGAGGGGCATCTTTGTATGAGGTCGGTCGCAAGACCCCATGCTTGATATTGCGGCTATTAAGAATAACCTGGGGCCGTACGGAGAGATGATGTCACGAACATGTTTGATATTGAGCTTGGTCCTATTCATGGGGGCACCCTTTGTCTGTGCTCAGAAGGCCAAACCGGCCTATCGAGCATTCGACGCCGCGATTGGTACAGCTTCCCGCAAACTTGAGAAGACGCACAAGAGTTTGGAAACAAAGCGGCGACTTGCCAACGCGGCATCACGGGTTGACCCACAGGGGAACTGGCACCATTCTTGGCAGAAAACGAGCCCAAGCCGATCGCGTATTCACAAGTCTTATCTGACACTTGCCAAACGCCTGGAGAATCACCAGGAACTGAATGATAGGGAGAAGCTGGAATTGACTTTTCACCTGCTCACGGCATGGGTCAAGTATGGTGAAGTTGACTTGATTCGCCAAAACCTTGCCAAGGAGGTGCCGCAATTGGCGAAGCGATTGGCAACCTGCGAAGACAGCAAGAAACGAAGAGATTTCCTAAACTTGGTCGCGTTAAGGAACGTCGGGTGCCCAGGCGGCAACGACTTGGATGTCTTGGTGGAAGTCGCGGAGTGGGAAGTGCTCTTCTTGGCAGCATTAGACGGCCAAAAGAAACAACTTCAGACGTTGTCGACAGACCTGATTTTTTTGTTCACCGACCGGAACGCTGGTGGCATTCGGAAATCAAGTGCTGGCTACTACAAGGTCGGCCTCTTCCTCGATCGAGGATTCAAGAAGGACCTGCGCGACAAGAGCAATCAAGTACGTCACTTTGCCTGGGCATTCCGCATGTTCTCAGCCTCGAACAATCACAAAGCCATCGAAGGGCTCTTGCGTCTGAAAGAAACGCGGGATGCGCGGACCCGCAAGCTGAAGATCAATCAAGCAGACCTCAAACTCAATAAGTGCGCTCGATTGTTGGTTGAAAAGATCAAGAACAAAGGCAAGCCACTCAAGATGAGTGCCATCCCCAAGCTTCTCCGTAGTGACTTAGGCGGCACGCAAAGATAGCGAGTTAGCCTGACCTATTCATGAGATCGTGGTTGAATTTGAGTGAAGTCCAAAGATTTGGCCGTTAGTGTCGCCAACCGTGGCGCTTTTGCTTTGCTGCACGCCTCGGCCAGTGGTGACAGCGTGTTCGAGGTCGAGGAAAGAGGAATGAGCGACCGCGAGGTCGTGATTGACGATTGACGAAGAGATCGGGCACGATGTCGCTGCTGGCGCCACGATGTCGTGAATAGGTCAGGTTAGGAACGCGGGCCGTGTTTGGCTTCCCATTTGGCAACCCACGACTCCCAAGAATTTCCGGTAGCGGTGTCCTTGCCCGAAAAGATCAAGGAGTCGATATCAGCGATGTTGAAATTGCGAGCTGCGGAGTCTTCTTCGGCTGGATACATGGTGACGAATGGAACCGGCGCTCGGAAATCTCGGTTAAAGAGAAACCCCTCTACCGTTTCGCTATTCTTCAGCATCAATGTCACATCGCCGCGATAGTCAAACGCTTTCTCCAAGGCCTCGCAGAGGTCTTTCATTCCGGTGATCTTCGGTTCCCAACCTTGAAGGCTGTTATCGCTGTCGCTCATGCTTACTCTCGTTCACCTGTCCTATTTGGAAACCGTCGCCTTGATTGTGCGCCAAAGCCCGGCCGGAGAGGAAAAGGTGTCATCGACGGCCGCAGCCTCATAACCACTGTGCACCATGCAGCTCTCACACTTCTCGTTCTTCTCGTGGCCGTATTCGTCCCATGCCGTTTCCGCCATGAGCTGCGCGAAAGAATCGGCATAGCCTTCTTGGAGTAAGTAACAAGGACGCTGCCAGCCAAAGGTGTTGTAGGTCGGATTCCCCCAAGGCTTGCAGTTGTACTCGATCTTGCCTTGAAGGAAGTCAAGAAAGAGTGGCGAGTGATTGAATTCCCAGGCTTTCTTGGGGTTCTCGATGATCTTCTTGAACAGTTCCTTTGTTCGTTTGCGACCAAGAAACTTGCTTTGGTCCGGTGCCTTGTCGTAGCTGTAACCGGGCGAGAGCATCATGCCCTCAACTCCCAATTCTGTCATTTCGTCGAAATGCTGCCGCACTTTTTCTGGTTGGGCGCCGTCAAACAAAGTTGTGTTCGTGGTCACACGAAAACCCATTTCGACAGCCAAGCGGATAGCAGCCTCAGCCTTGTCGTAAGTGCCTTCACGACAGACGGCGAAGTCATGCTCGGGTTTAGAACCATCCATATGGACACTAAACGACAGGAATTTCGAAGGCTGGTAGTCCCCAGCGCGGAGCTTCTCTTCTAAGAGGATGGCGTTGGTACACAGATAGATGTACTTCTTGCGCTCTACCAAGCCACGAACAATTTCGGGCATCTTGGGATGCATGAGGGGCTCACCACCGGGAATCGAAACGATGGGCGCGCCACATTCCTCGACCGCATCGAAACATTGCTCGGGGCTGAGGTCCCGTTTCAAGATATGGGGTGGATATTGGATCTTGCCGCAGCCAGCGCATGCCAGATTGCAGCGAAACAATGGCTCCAACATCAAAACCAGAGGATAGCGTTTGCGGCGCAGGATCTTCTGTTTCAAGATGTATGTACTGACGGTCCACATCTGTGATATTGGCACTGGCATG
>JAJRYU010000009.1 GCA_024275615.1 Planctomycetota bacterium | reverse complement strand
TCATGAAATATCCACTTGCCGCCAACGTGCTCATGTTGGGTCGTCCTGGCATGGAAGAATTGGCAGAAGATTTTGCCGCTTCCCTCCGGGACGACGACCTCCAGGGCTGGAATGCCATCATGGAGTATTATCGACGTTTGGACACTCCTGAGTCGATCAATCGACTCAAAGAGTTCGCTGATGACGAGGCGATGCCGAAATTGGTGAGAAAATTTGCATCCGAATACCTGAAACAATGCAACGAAGACACGACAAAGTCTGTTACAACCGAAGACACCGAGAAGCCCTGACTGTCGTCAACTGTGAACAAGGCAATGTCCAAATGAACCAGCCCGCAGTCCCCCGTAAGTACGACGCCTTGATCGCCGTGCGCAAATCGCTTGCCAAATGTCCTATTTGTGGAAAAACGCCGACTGAGATAAACGCCAATAGCCACAAGACCAGTTCGGAAGAGACCAGCGTCCGGTTCTATTTTCAGTTCCTCCACGACGATGAAGAATGCATTGCCCAAGTCATGGCTGTCGACTTTGCAACTTGGCTCAAAGCGAGAATATCTGAGGGTGAGAAAGCCTGACTTGGCTGAGCGCAAGTCACAGGAAAGCACCGACCCCATTATTCACGACCTTGTCGCGATCAACGGAAGCAAGGTGTCTCTCGACATGTCGAAGAGTGGCCTAACTACCATCTCGCGAACGAGGCGGGCTGTGACAGGGGCCGGCGATTCTTGACCGAAACCGATCCTAACTACGACGCGTGTAGTCCATTTCGAATGACTTTACTTCACCATGCTCAAGTGTCATGAACATGCGCATTTTTTGGTTGTTGTCATCAATGAATTCATGCTCGACGCGTTGTGGAACCATAGCGCCATCGGCAGGATTCGGCGCCATGCCTTGCAAATTGAGTACTTTCCCCGACGCATCGAAGTTGCCTTTCAAGACGAAAAGGAACGTCGACATGGCGTCGATCCAAGTGCTGACGTAGCATTTTTCTTCAGGAAGGAAACCCAGTTGGCTTGCGCCGACAAAGGGCATTCCCATGAAGTCCGCTTCAAATCGTCCGACATTCCAAAACGCGCCGATTCCTGTCACAGTGTCGACAGCATTCGATTCGACAGGAGGAGCATCTGGTGCCATGAAAAACCGACACTTCACGTCCCAAACCCCAATGTGCTTTTGAATAAACGTGTGTTCGGCACTGGGTTGAGGCATCTGGCATTCTTGATTCATTGATTTTTCCTTCTTCTACTTTGTCCAAGGGGGTGGTGAACAGAGCCAAGGGCTCGAATCTGAAGAATAGGTTTGCTCCTAACTCCTCGCAAGGCAAAACACGCGTCAATCAAGAACTGACAAACGACTCTTCCAGGGGCTCACAACCCAGGCAAAACAGGAGCAGCGACTGTGGATTGTGACATTGGCGAGGTGTGTCCATGTCTCGCTCTCGCTTTTTCTCGGTGAGCACCCAATCTTCTCTATCTTCTTTCAATTCCGACCTTAATGTCCGCTTAATATGAGAGAATCCTCTCTTCTGGGACAAATCTACACTCTCTGCGAGCATAAAAATGCACCGCTCAATAATGTTGCTTGCACCAAATCACCATCGCTTTTATCCTGTCGATTGTTCGTTTGTCCAGTATTGACAGTTCTTTAGTCATGTGACCCGTCGATTTGACAGCGAGATCGATGAGAGGTACGTGACAACTACGATAAAGGTATTCACCCATGCAAATCCGGCTAGTTGAGGTAATCAAGCTCGGCCTTGTTCTTTGTGCACTGCAGGTGGCAGTCCAGGCACAACGCCCAGAGATTCTCTATTTACGATTCAGCGAGACAGCAGGTTCGACCACAGCAGACCGTGGTGTTCCCGGCTTGCCTGGAGTTGCAGCGACTCTGCAAAATGGCGCCGTATTCAACACCAACACCAACACCAATGGTGGCGTTCTCTTGGGACCTGCTTGTCTGAAGACAGCAGGAACTACCGCTGATCCCTGCACAATCAACACCCCCTTGGTTGTTACCGGGGATTGGACTATCGAGTTCTGGGTCATCGATACCGCAAGCTCGCCTTCTCAGATTCGCTATCTCTTTGGCGACCCCACAATCAACAATTTGCGTTGTTTCCGCGATCCAGCTGGGAGCAACTCAACCATCACTTTGGCTGGGGCTGGAATGGTCCCCGTCAATGTGACCGCTGCTGTTCAATTCGCCAATTGGAAACACGTGGCCTTCGTCCACGATTCTCGTGCGCGGACAATCCGCGCCTACGTCAATGGCCTGCCGCAGGCAGCGGTTTCTCAGCCTGCATCCATTGACTTAGTTGGAACCGGTGGCACCGGCCTTATTGTCGGCGGCTTCGGCGCCGGCAACGCCACTTGGAAGGGCCGCATGGACGAATTCCGGATTTGGGACCGTGCCTTAACGACAGCCGAAATTGCCGGACAAAGGAACGCTCATCTTGATTCGGCTACGGATGATGTCGCGTGCAGTTCAATCGTGTCTCCGATTTTCACGCCTTCAGGGTGCTTGTCCTTGACGACAACTGAGTCAATTAGCATTGAGATCACCAACGCTGGAAGCTTTTCTTTGGCTGCCGGTACGATGATTCCCGTCGATATCCGTGTCAACGGCACTATCGTCTTAAGTGATGTGGTGACCACCACAACGATGTTGACGACAGGCCAAAAGGAGATCCTGACTTTGCCAACGACGGTAGACCTCACTGTCTTTTCCGCTTTTGGTTTGTCAGCGACGATCTCGGCCCCCTTTGACACGGTCAGTGTTAACGATGCATTCACTCGAACCATCGTGAACGGTTCGCCAACGATCTCGGCTTTCCCATTCACCGAGGACTTCGACGGCTCAGCATCGAATCTGACAACCTTGCCCCCAACGGGTTGGGTCCAAGATCAAGGTGACGGTTCAGGCGCTGACTCTGACTGGTATTTCAGCAATCAGCCAACCGCTACTTTTGGCACCGGTCCGAATTCAGACAATACGACAGGTGTTGCTGGTTCTGGATACTATGCCTACGTCGAGGACGCGGGCAATTTCAGTGCCGTCAGTCTATTGACAAGATGTTTCGATTTCACTTCCACCACCAATCCACGCGTCAAGTTTTGGATGTTTAGTAACAGCGCAAACGGCATTGGTGGTGCCAACGAGAATTTCTTGTCTGTCGATGTAATCACCACACCAGGTTTAGTCGTCACCTTGGATGTGATGCCCCAAACCGGGCACATTGGTGCCGTGTGGCAACCCATGGTTGTTAACCTCTCAGCATTCAATGGCCAGATTTGTCGCCTCGTTTTCCGCTGCCGCAGTGACGGCGGTGCCGACGTTCATGACATAGCCATCGATGATGTTATTGTCTTTGATTTCGTTCCTGGTATCGGTCAAGCGCCGCAGCCAGGTATCGCCGTCATGGACATCAACAATGCCATTGATGCCGGTCTCGCCAGCGTCTCTGCTGGTGGCAACGGTCCTTACACAACAACCGTGGATGTTGGGTCACTCCTTAACTTCGATTTCTCGGGAGAACCAAACCAATCTATCATCCTATTGCTTGGCGCGAAGAACCCTGTTGCCGCAAGTTTCGCTGGTAT
>JAJRYU010000139.1 GCA_024275615.1 Planctomycetota bacterium | reverse complement strand
GGTGGCATCCCCTACATCGCTATGCGTTATGTCGAAGGCGAAACTTTGGGGGAACGCCTTTCACGGTTAGGCTCTGATGCAACAGCCAACGACCCCAGTTCCTTCATGTCCTTCGACGATGATAAAGAAGACACCGAGACCTCCTCCAAACCATCAAATAAAAGTAGTTCCTCTTCCATCGACCGACCTGAACTCGACCGCACCATCGCCGCCTTCGAGAAGATTGCCCTTGCCATGCATGCCGCCCACGAAGTCGGCATCATTCACCGCGACATAAAGCCCGGCAACATCATGCTCACCAAGGATCATGAGCCGATCTTGCTTGACTTCGGTTTGGCTCATGACGACTCAGACGACGCCGGCCCCAGCCTCACCCAAACCGGCGACCTCTTTGGCACTCCTGCTTACATGTCGCCCGAACAAATCACCGGACGAAGAGTCAAACTCGACCGCCGCTCGGACATCTATTCGCTGGGTGTCACACTCTACGAGTGCCTGACGATGAAGCGCCCCTTCGAAGCACCGACAAGAGAATCGCTCTACCAAGCCATCTTATCGAAAGAGGCTCAACCTGCTCGCAAGCTCAATCGCCAAATCCCCGCCGACTTAGAAGTCGTCCTGCAATGCGCCATGGACAAAGACCGGGACAAGCGCTACCTGACTGCCGCCGATTTAGCAGAAGACCTTCGTCGCGTCCGCGCAGGCGAACCCGTCCTGGCCAAGAAAGTCTCTGCCCTTGGCCGCACGTGGCGCTGGGCCAAACGCCGCCCCGCTGCCGCTGTCCTTCTTTGCGCAGCTATCCTAGGCCTCCCAACAATCTCAGCCTTAGGCGTCTGGTATGTAAATCACCGCGAGGATGTGAAAGCCCAAGAATTGGTGCAACTCAATGAAGAGGTGGAAGGGTTTCTTGAAGTCGGATTCTATGAATCGTTTCACGGTAAAAAGGCCATCGCATTCGAATCTTTTGAAGCTGCTCTTGACTTAGACGAGTCCTCGGCAGAAGCAGCCGCCGGGCTCGCCCTTACCTATCTCCGTTTAAGGAAGCCCGATGTCGCTCTTGAGGTTCTTGAGCGCTGCGAGGGCGTCCTTGCGACCCCTGCCGTTTTGGCCCGTCTCAAAGCCCAAGTGCTACGCGAGCTCAAGCGCAATCCTGAGGCCGTGGCTCTTGAAGAAACCGCACCTTCTTTGAAGAGTTCGCTTGCATGGTTTCTTGAAGGCCTACGCGTGATGGCTCAAGGCCATCATGCGGGAGAAAATACAGCGCACGGGCGGGCTGCTTTTGAAACCGCAGAGAAACTCTTCACGCGTGCTGTGGGCGCTTCCTCGACAGCACGTCGTGCCTATCATTTTCAGCTGGCCCATGCCCTGGGGCATATCAAGAATGGCAACCATGGAGCTATCGCCGACGCGATAGAGTCCTTATGGACTCAACAAAGAAACACTTGGTATTGGAGCGCGTTCGCCACCAGGCTCAGTGACGCCGACCACACTATCTCAACGTGTAACAAAGCCATCGAGGCCAATCCGCGAGATGCTCGTGCCTACTTCCAATTGGGACTTGCATACATGAAACAAGAGAAAGTCGAATTGGCAATCGAAGCTTACAAGGATGCCATCAAGACCAAACCAAACTATTCCCGTGCGTACTCCCAATTGGGACAGGCATACATGGAACAAGGCAAGATCGATTTGGCAATCGAAACATACAAGGATGCCATCAAGGCCAAATCAAACTATGCCGGTGCGTACACAAACTTGGGGCTTGCATATATGGCACAAGGCAAGATCGAAATGGCGATCGAGAGCCACAAGAATGCCATCGAGGCAGACCCCAGACTAACCGCTGCACACTTGAACTTGGGAGTTGCATACTCGGAACAAAGTGAGACCGAGTTGGCAATCGAAGCTTACACGGATGCCATCAAGATCGATCCCCTGTCTGCTCCAGCACATTCAAACCTGGGAATTTTGTACGTGGAACAAGGTAAGATGGAGTTGGCAATCGAAGCCTACAAGAATGCCATCACCGCTGATCCCAAGATTGCAAATCTACATACAAGCTTGGGGCTTGCATACAAGAAACAAGGCAAGCTCGACGAGGCAATTGAAGCCTACGAAAAAGCAATCGTGGTCGACCCCAGGTCTGCCAAGACGTACAACAACTTGGGTGTGCTCCTCCAGAAACAGGGCAAGCTCGCCCAAGCAATTAGAGCCTACGAGAACGCCATCGAGGCTGACCCCAAGCTCGCCGAAACGCACGACCGCTTGGGAAAGATCTTTCAAGATCAAGACAAGCTTGACGAGGCAGTAAGTTCCTTCAAGAATGCCATAGACGCCGATCCAAAGTATGCAAGTGCGCACAACAACTTGGGCGTTGCATACATGGACATGGGCAAGCCCGAACTGGCAATCGAAGCTTTCAGCAATGCCATCGTGGCTAATCCAAAACTCGCCAAGGCGCACCATAACTTGGGGGGTGTTTTGTGGGAGAAAGGCAAGTTCGAGCAGGCAATCAAAGCGTTCAAGGATGCCACTGTGGCAGATCCCAAGATTGCCATGGTACATAATACCCTAGGCATAGCCTTCCAGAAGCAAGGCAGGCTCAACGAGGCAATCAAAGCCTCCAAGAATGCCATCGAGCTCGACCCCAAGAATGCGAACGCTTACAACACACTCGCGTGGATCAAAGTTGACCCAAAAAGTGATCCCGCCTATTGGGACGCCAAGGGAGCGGTTCCATTGGCCCGCAAGGCCGTAGAACTCACAAAGCGTCAAAACTGGGGCATCCTCGACACACTTGCGCTCGCTCTATTCAAGTCTTCCGCAATCAGTGATGCAATCAAGATCCGAGAAGAGATCCTCGTTCTTTTGGAGGCCCAGAATCAAAACACCCAAGTGATCGCTGGGGCTGAAGCGACACTTGAGCGTTATCGCCAAGCCCTCAATGATCAGAGATGATCCTTTTCTCAACACTCCTGCAGGAGACGGAGTCCGGTTATTCTTTGCAGCCCGAGAATGCTCATTCGACTCTGCGCGTTTTTGCCTACTGCTGCCACGATCGTTGCAGTCCTTGCCGTCAGCAGCTCGAGATTTCGATGGTTCGCTCTTCGGCAAGAATTGGGTTGTTAGGAATAAACTGACTCCGTGTCTCAAGAGAAGGAGAAATCTGTGCTCGAACTACCGGCAAGTCTGGCCAAAAAGATCTGCCTCATCGTCTTAGCTGGCGGCTACATATTCGCCGGACTTAACCACTTCTTGGATCCTGGTTTCTACCTAGCCATCATGCCGCCGTATTTGCCAGCTCATCTTCAGTTGATCTATGTGAGTGGATTTTTCGAGATCATGGGCGGTCTTGGTGTCTTATCACCGCGGGTACGCTCGCAGGCTGGATGGGGACTCGTTTTTCTCTTGGTGGCCGTATTTCCGGCGAATTTACACATGGCCATTTATCCGGAGCAGTTTCCAGATATCCCCAATGCTCTCATCTACGGTCGGTTGCCACTACAGTTGTTGTTGATCGCTTGGGCCTATTGGG
This sequence comes from Planctomycetota bacterium, assembly GCA_024275615.1. Taxonomy (GTDB): domain Bacteria; phylum Planctomycetota; family DRQF01; genus S139-23. Next base: position 975 of record JAJRYU010000139.1, on the reverse strand, counting down.
CCACCAGGCCAGACCCCATGGCAACCGACAGCAGATCTTGATTGACCACCAGAACATGGCAGCCCTACTGGAGACCTGATAAGATCAAGAATCGAACACCACCCCTACAGAGAAACTCTCGATGAGATATGTGCCAATATTCGTCGTATTCGCGTTTACCTTGTTCCCTATGCCGCCGCTTTGGGCGCAAGAAACCTCGGCGGCTTTGCCGCTAAAACCAGCTAAGCTTGAAATCCCCATTCGACTTGTCGCCGATGGGGTCTTGATCGACTCAGCCCAATACCGCTCGCACAGTGGACCAACTCTTTTTGACTTAAACGGCGACGGATTGCGAGACTTGATTGTTGGCAACTATGGCGGCCATTTTCAGACCTATCTGAACATTGGCAGCAAAACCAAACCGGTGTTCAAGAGTGCAGGGCTACTCAAAGACGACAAGGCGATTGTGAAACTCAACAACTGGTGATGCATCGGGCTCAATCCGCAGTTCGCGGACCTAACTGGTGATGGCGTGACCGACTTGTTTACCGGTTGCTTCGAGGGTGTTGTCTACATACTTCCAGGCAAAGCGTCTGGCGGCTTTCAGTCGGCTCGAGCTTTGACCAACGAAACTGGCAAACGGTTGATGTTGGGACAGTTTTGGGATTACAACCTAAAGAGCTGGAACAACAATGATGGTCAATTCAAATCAATCATTGGCATCGGCATTACCAGTGTCGATTGGGATAATGATGGTGATCTTGATCTGATCTTAGGTGGCTACGATGGCAGTATGAATGTTTGCAAGAACATCGGATCGGCCAAAAAACCGAAGTACTCCCAGCGAACTCAGTCTATCTTGTCGGGCAAAGATTTGCTGAAAGTTGATGGCGCCCATGCGATTCCCGCTGTAGCGGATTGGGACGGTGACGGAAGATTCGATTTGATCAGTGGCAGCGGAGAAGGTGGAGTCGTTTGGTATCGCAATATTGGAGT
>JAJRYU010000138.1 GCA_024275615.1 Planctomycetota bacterium | reverse complement strand
TGGGGCTTCCCCAAGGGCCATCGCGAATCGGGAGAGTCCGATCAGCAATGTGCGATACGTGAGTTGTTCGAAGAAACGGGACTGAAGGACGTGCGGGTGGATCACACTTTCGAGGAACGGCTGGTGTATCAAGCTCGTTATGGCGACGAGATGCCCTTCACCAAAGAAGTGTGCTATTTCTTGGGCGAAGTCCGAAGCGGTGAATTCCAGCGATCATCGGAACATGTCGAAGGAGGCTGGTACACGTTTGACCGGTGCTTGGAGTTACTCCAGCATGAAGAATCCAAGAGCCTTCTCATTGCCGCTGAAACGATATTGGAGCTCGAACAAAGTTAATGGTCATCATCGCATTGAAGGAAGTCTCGAAAGCCCATGACGCCAGTGTCATCTTCGAAGACGTTACTTTTGAAATCGAAACGAATGAACGTGTTGGAGTGGTCGGCCCCAACGGCAGCGGGAAGTCGACTCTTTGCAGTTTGTTTCTTGGCAAGGAGCAACCGGAAACAGGCTCTATCATGCGCAGCCGAACAGCAACGATCGGCTATTTGGAACAACACAACCATTTCGACTCGGACCATAGTGTTCTTGAGGAGGGACTCCGGGCATTTCACGATGTCTACGAACTTGAAGAGAACATGCGCTGCATCGAGGCTGAACTGGCCGAGCAAATGGATGAAACTCTCATGAATCGCAAGCTCAATCGGCTTGCGGAGATGCAAGAGCAATTTGAAAAGTTAGGTGGCTACGGCATCAAGGCCAAAGTCGAAAGCGTTCTCATTGGTTTGGGGCTGACAAAGGAACTCCTTTCGCGAAAGGTGTCGCTGCTTTCCGGGGGAGAATCCGGCCGACTTGCTCTTGGTAAACTCCTCTTACGACAGCCAGATCTGATGGTTCTTGACGAACCTACCAATCACTTGGATATCGCCGGTTGCGAATGGCTTGAAGCCTACTTGGAACGTTATCGCGGCGCGTGCGTAATAGTCTCTCATGACCGCTATTTCCTCGATCGCGTGACCAAGCGCACTTTAGAAGTGGCTGGTGGTGGCGTGACCGACTATGGCTGTGGATATTCTGAATACGAACTCAGAAAGGTCGCCGAACGCAGAAGAGCATACAAAGTCCATGGCGAGCAAAAGGACTACATCCGCAAGGAAAGAGAGTTCATCCGCAAACACATGGGGACTCAAAGGACCAAAGAGGCCAAGGGACGTTTGAAACGGCTGCAGCGCCTTGAGCTTAGTGAAGCCCCACGGCCGGAAGACCAGGAAATCAAACTGGCACTCAGCCCGAAGAGAAGGCTGGGTACGGAGGTTGTTGATTTTGAAGACCTCTTTGTGGGTTACGACGGCAAGGCCCTCATTCGCGATTTGACTGTGCGTGTCGAACAAGGTGATCGCCTCGGCATTGTTGGTGCCAACGGTGCTGGAAAGTCCACTCTCTTGAAAGTACTCATGGGAGCGCTTCAACCCATGTCTGGGAAGGTGGCTATCGGCAGGACGGCAGAGATCGGTTACTTCGACCAACTACAGGCAGGCATCAACGTTGAATTGAGTCCCTATGAAGAGATTGCCGCAGCGAACCTGCATCTCACCGATCTACAAATCAGGAGTTTTCTTGCCCGCTTTTTGTTTGGTGAGGATGACGTCCACCGGCCGCTTTCGAGTTTTTCTGGTGGCGAAAAAAGCAAACTCATGTTGGCAAAGCTCATTCTTGCTCGGCCCAATGTCTTGGTTCTGGACGAACCCACGAACCATCTTGACATACCTTCACGCAAAGCCCTGGAGGTCGTTTTGTCCGACTATCCCGGTGTCATCATCGCCGTGTCACATGATCGTTTCTTTCTCGACCGCATCTGCAACAAAGTCTTGTGGCTCGATAGCGGTGAACACGAATTGGGTCTGGGAAACTTCACAACGACACGCAAGCGACAATTGGCCCGGGCCAAAGAGGAACAAGAGTTAGTTGACCAACTGCTGCAGGAAGAGAAAGAAGCCGCCAAGAAACGGAATAAGGTCCAGCAGAAATCCACCAAAGCCAAAGGCATAAGACAACGAAGCCTTGCCAATGTGGAGGCTGACATCATGGCTCAGGAGGAAGAAAAAGCGAGTGCTCTTAGGGCCATGGAAGATCCCAATATCTACCGTGACCCTGAGGCTCTCAAGGAGCTCAAATCCCGTCTTGTCGCAGCAGACCAAAAGCTCGCCGCCTTGGAAACTGAATGGGAAGATTTCATGTAGAATTTTCGTCCATGCTGTAATTCGTACCGGATTAGTCTTTTTCTCTTTTTTTGCAAAGAACGACCTATGACCGCCGAATCAACCAACCTCATGAAGAACCTCATTCGCGACGTCCCAGATTTCCCCAAGGCTGGTATTGTCTTCAAGGACATCACCCCTTTGCTCGCCGATCCAAAGGGCTTTCAGATGGCGATCGATACCTTGGCTGAACGCGTAAGAGACGTGGAGTTTGACGTCATTCTTGGTCCAGAAGCCCGTGGTTTCATTTTCGGTTGCCCACTCGCCCTCAAGATGGGCAGAGGATTCGCCCCGATTCGCAAAAAAGGGAAACTACCGTGGAACACAGTCGAAGAGAGTTACGCCTTGGAATACGGTGAGGACACTGTACAAATGCACGATGACGCCGTTAGGCCAGGGCAAAAGGTCTTGCTGGTCGACGATCTACTTGCCACGGGCGGTACGATGGCGGCCTGCCGTAAGCTCGTGGAGAATCAGGGCGCCACGGTGGCAGCTTGTGCATTTGTCATCGAACTTGGTTTTTTGAATGGCAGAGAGAAACTCGGTGACAATTTGCGCATCGAAAGTCTGCTCGAGTATTAGGGGCGAAGCGATGTCTATAGGACGCTTTTGGGGAGCCGTTGTGCTGGGCTTCGTTTGCTGTGGTTCTGTCCGCGCACAATTGGGAGACATCGCTCCTCTTATCAAATCACATACGCAGATGTCCCTCTTTGATCCAGCCAAAGGCGGCCGAGTCATCTTGATCGATCTCATTGCCACGTTTGGTGAGCAGGCAAGGAATCTCGACGGAACTGTCAACAGAACGATGGGGGTGCCGCGGGTCGCTGGTGAAAATCTAAGTGATCGTATTTGGCTGCGCATCCTTGACAAACACCGTGACCCCCATAGTGCAGGCATGTTTCAAGCAGGGCGAAACTTGCGAGAAGTCGGAATGAAAGTTCAAAACGGAGAACTCCAATGGAGCGCGCAGCAAAGATGGGGTTTCATAAACTACGGTGCGACTTACAAGGATCGTGCTGTCGACGTCTACAACTTCCCAAGAAATCGCTTCTTCTCGAGCCGTGTCCAAGGTGGTTTTACGCATCGTCGCTTCGGGATCTACGTCGAAGATGGCACAGAGACCATCCTTCCGGCTGACCAGGCACCGAACTTGGCCGATATCTTGACCTTCCTGGTCACTGAATTCGAGGATAACAAGAGTGATCGTTTCGCCCGGATGTTGCTGGATCTCAGCCGATTCTATCCGCTGACGAACGTTGCGACCGCTAAGGAAACGAAGAAGATCTTGAGGTCTGCAAGGCGAAAGATAAAGGGGCTAAGACGTTTGCGACAACTGACGGAAGAGAGCGGCTCCGTCGCTTCTTTCTATCTCTTTGAACAGGCAGCGCTCCGGGCCAATCTTCCCACGTTGTTCAAAAAACTCGAGCCGGGAAGAACAACGATAAGCTATATGGACTCATATCCAGTCTATCGGCTCTTAGCTGAGAGTAAGGACATTCCAGCATCTAACCGCGCTCTGGCCTTTGAACGGTGTATGACGACACCCAAGGGAGTCGGGTTTCACGAACAATGGATCAAGATGCTGAAAAACAATGAAATCTCCATGACCCCGGGGGCGAGAGATCAACTCATTGCCAAGTTTCGCGAAGAAATCAGTTCCAGATCACCTCAGTCACTTTTTGTCCTGAGCGCCGGTCTGTTGGCGGTTTTTGTCTTTTCGATTCTCTTGATGCGTGTCTCCACGCGCCGGCTGATGTTCCTGGGCTGATTCGCTCCTCTACCAAGACGAATACAAAGAAGCGGAATCACAGAGCTTGGCGCCCTGAGCGTCTCCCTTAGCATAGCGAGTTGGATAAATTGCCGCTCCCCCTACCTGACCTTTGACATCAACGGCATAGAAGTTCACTTGAAACGATGGGCGCCCTTTCTTGTTGACTCGATTGGGCATTCTGTTCATTTCTGCTGCCCGCTTGACACCGTGAAGACAGGCGTCTTTAGGGTGCATTCCTCGACGTAGAGCTTCGACGACAGTGTGAGCGCCACAAGATACGATCACGCACTCCCCCATCCCGGTGCTTCCGGCTGAACCGATCTTGCCATCCACGTAAAGTCCCGCACCAATAATAGGAGAGTCTCCTACCCTTCCTGGGATCTTCCACGCTAGACCACTGGTTGTTGTCACGCCACTCACTTCGCCCTTGGCATTGCAGCAATTGAAGTTAATCGTCCCGGTCTCTCGCTTGCCGTCTTTTTCCTTTTTCATCTTAGGCCGCTTTTCATGAGGTTCCAGCCAGTCGTCCTTCTGCGAATGGCTCAACTTCCAATGCAGCCATCGTTTGCGGGCGGCTTCCGTAAGCAGGTTTTCTTCCTTGTGCCCCATCATTCTGGCGAATCTCAAGGCACCCTCGCCCACCAACATGACATGATCGGTGTGCCAAAGAACGTCTCGGGCAACTCGGCTTGGATTCTTGATATTGCGAAGTGAGCCTACAGAACCGGCATTGTTCGTTGGTCCATGCATACAGCAGGAGTCAAGCTCGACAATACCCTCGGCATTCGGCAATCCACCGTAGCCGACACTCATGTCTTTGGGATCGCTTTCGACGTGGTTCACTGCTTCTACGGCGACATCAAGGGTGTCCTGGCCCTTCTCAAGCTTCTCTAAGGCCTCGGTGATGTAGGGCAGGCCATTGCTGCTGCAGGCTATGGCGATTTGAACCTTTTTGCCAATGGCGAATGTGGGCAGTGGCAGACCTGCACTTGCACCTGCGACGAGAACACTACTCTTTAGGAAACCACGTCGTGAAACCGGATCGCTCATTTCAATACTCCTTGGGTTGCTCAATTCTACGGTATCAGGAATTGGGGGCTGTGTCCCCGTCCTTGTCAAGGGAATCACCCACAAGCTCGTTCATGAGAGTCTGCAAACAATGAATGTCATCGCTGACTCGCCGTACACCTCGGCCTTTGTTTTTTAGTTCCAGTACCAATTCTGGGTCTTCGATAAGGCGCATCATGGCGGAGCGCAGCGATTCTGTGGAATTCGCCTGAAACGTAAGGGCATTGCCGTAGTCCCTTGCCAATTCCAACATGCCTCCGTGATCAGACGTGACCGCTGCCAATCTAGCCATCACGGACTCGGCCAGCGTCAAGGGGGCGTTTTCAAACCATCGACTGGGAACAACAAGGACATCAAAGCATGAGAGGATCTCGGCAATATGTTTGTTGTCGAAGCGACCATGAAAAGACACCCCCGCATGGCGATTGAGTCGGTGCAAGAACTCCGTGTAGCGCTGGGCGTTGGGGCCGGCACCAGCCCCATGGATCTCCAAGGTGGCCGTAGTCAGTGGTATTTCTTGAAACGCTCTGATCAAAAGGTCAACGCCTTTTGTCGGCAGCAACGTGCCGACAAAACCGAAACGCAAAGGCATCGAAGGCTGAGTCGCCCCTTTGGACTCCCAGTCGCCAAATTGTCCTTCGTCGACACCGTTCGGCCAATGAATGATTCGACTCTCGGGGATTCCCTCAGCCACGTAAATGTCGCCGATGAATTTTGAAGGTGCCAAGATCGCGTCGGCTTGGGAAAGTGAATCTCGCATGACTTGAAGCCGCTTCTTGATCGGAGAGATACCCGCCTCCCGCCAAAAATAGGCCAGCATTCTTGGGGGAACCTTCGCAAGCTGTGTAATCTTGTTCTCGCCCCGTTGGCAACGCGCACGACCTCG
>JAJRYU010000137.1 GCA_024275615.1 Planctomycetota bacterium | reverse complement strand
CAGCCCCCGATCCAACCCAGCAACCTGGTCAGGGGCTTTTGATCACATCCGGGCCTTGTTTGCAAAAACTCCGGCAGCTCAGAAGGCCGGATTCGACAAGGGAAGATTTTCCTTCAACAAAACAGGTGGTCGTTGTGAAACATGCGAAGGTGCTGGGGTCGAAACTGTTGGCCTCATGCACATGCCTCTTCTGATCCTCTCGTGTCCGTCCTGCCAAGGAAGCCGCTTCGATCCGAAGACCTTGGCTATTACCATCCATGGCCATTCAATTCGCGACATTCTGGAGGCGACGATAGACGAAGCCATCAAGATTTTCAGCGACGAAGAAAAGATAGTGAAGATCCTCGCAGCCCTTCAATCACTCGGCTTGGGGTATCTAAAACTGGGGCAACCTGCTCCGACCCTTTCTGGCGGCGAAGCTCAAAGGCTGAAGCTGGCACGGGAACTTGCCAAGACAAGGGGGCGAGGTACACTCATTATTTTGGATGAACCGGCCAATGGACTGCACGAACATGATGTCGCCACCCTCCTCGCCGCCTTGAGAAAACTAGTCGATGAGGGAGCGACCGTCGTCGCAGTTGAACACACCTTGTCATTTCTCTCCCATGCCGAATGGGTTGTCGAATTGGGTCCAGGATCGGGAGATGCAGGCGGCGAAATCATCTTTGCTGGGACACCCAAGGCCCTTTCTACCGTCAGCGAGACCCCCACAGGAAGGGTTCTTCGCGCAACCTCCGGAGTCCGTCAAGGCGACGTGAGTAGGTCGGCGCAAAAAGTGAAAGTCCCGCATTGCAAAGCAACAACCTTGAAAGGGGTCTGCACGAATAACCTCAAGAATATCGATGCTAGGTTTCCCTACGGCCAAGTATCAGCCATCACCGGTGTCTCGGGAAGCGGAAAGACCTCATTGGCGTTCGACACTCTGGCGTCCGAAGGCCACAGTCGATTCGCTGAGAGTTTCTCACCATACTTACGCCGCGAAATAAGAGCACACCGCCGAGCCGACTTGGCGGAGGCGTCAGGAATCCGCGCGACAATCACAGTTCGTTCGCGGAATCATTTTTCATCAACAACCTCGACTGTCGGCACTTACAGCAATCTTGATTTGGGACTTCGACTCATCTTCTCTCGAGCGGCCACGTGTGAAAATAAGAATCCAACCGTGGCGATGACCGCCAGCCATTTTTCTTTCAACAGTTCACTCGGTGCTTGTGGCTCATGCGCAGGGCGAGGAGAAACACGAAGATGCCACATCGACAGCCTCTTGCCGGACAAACGTCGATCAATCGAAGAAGGCGCACTGGTGCAAACACCGGGCGGCGCTTCTCTCTTCGAACTCGACGGACGTTGGCACGCCATCTTGCAAGCCGCCGCGAATGAAAAACAGATCGACCTCAGCCGACCGTGGAATGACTTGAACCAGAGAGCTCAAGATCTTGTTGCGCATGGATGTGGCGATGAGCTTTTGACTGTCGATTGGGAACACGCACGCAAGAAGTCGGAGTCAGCGCATCAATTTCGCGCAACCTGGCCGGGCGTCACATGGGTGATCGAAGACGAATACCGCAAGAAACACCACCGCAAGGCGGGATGGAAGTTGGCAGACTTGATGAATTCGGTCCCCTGTGACTCTTGTCTGGGCTCGCGCATCAAAAAAGAAGCTGCCGCCCACAAGATCGGCCCTTGGAGCATTACGGCCTGGCGTAATCTTGAAATCGATCCCCTCCTCCATCTTCTAAATACACCTCAAGAAGAAGCTGCACGATTTGAGGTAGTTCTCGACGACCGAACGTTAGAGATCATCAAGCAAGTTGCGAGCACGGTTGCTCCAAGACTGCAACGGTTGAAAGCTCTGGGCCTCGCCCATTTGACGTTAGCACGTAACGTGGCAACATTGTCTACGGGAGAAATGCGCCGCCTTGAAATCGCCAAGCAACTGGTTTCGGGCTTGGTGGATGCAGCTTATGTTCTGGACGAACCAGGATTGGGATTGCATGCCCGGGACAAAGTTGCCCTAAGCCAAGTCATCCAGGATTTGTCCAAGATCGGCAACACAGTCGTCGTGATCGATCACGATCCCGTGTTGATTGCTGCGGCAGACCACGTCATCGAAATCGGACCCAATGCGGGTCAACAGGGGGGGAAAATCACCGGCTCCGGATCACCACAGGATTTCCTGAGTGACATCGATTCACAAACCAGTCAGCTACTGCGTGGTAAATTGAGGATAGAAATTCGCGACCACAAAGACAAAGTCACTCCGGGTCCACGTATCATGGCGGCATCGCTACACAATCTCAAGAACATTGATCTCACCGTCAACTTTGGGGAAGTACTCACGATCTGCGGCGTGTCAGGAAGCGGAAAATCAACCCTGCTCTTCGATGTCCTTGCCAAGAGCCTCGAAGCCAACCGCGCGATTGGGTGCGCCCAACTGTTAGGATGCCCAAGGGACGTGACGGTAGTCAGAGTGGACGGGCGATCTTGCGGAAAAGGTGCGAGCAGCCTTGTCTGTAGCTACTTGGATCTCCTTGATCCCATACGCAAAGTCTTCGCCAAGACTCCTCAAGCTCAAGCAAATGGACTAAGAGGCAAGGATTTCTCTTTCTCTTCGATAAAAAGTCGCTGCCCCCAGTGCTTGGGAAGTGGGGAATCCGTCATGCCCCTGGATTTCCTGCCAGACTCGATTGCAGTCTGCCCGCAGTGTCAAGGCACAAGGTTCAATCCGATGATGAGCACGGTCACCTGGAATGGCATGTCGATTGACACCCTTCTCAATAGAACCGCCGATGAGTGTGGCGACATATCGGCTCTTCCCCCGCGTGTCCAAAGAGCACTTCATCTCCTCGGCTCTCTAGGATTGGGACATTTGGCTCTCGGTCGACGCTGTGATTCCTTGTCTGGCGGCGAAAGCCAGAGATTGGCTATTGCCAGGCAACTCTTGCGCCAAAACAAGGAAAAAGAACTTGGTGTCTATCTCTTCGACGAACCCGCCCGCGGCCTCCACGTGAGGGACCAAAGGCTCGTTGTTGACCTCTTTCGGCAATTGACCGCAAGAGGTTGTGCAGTTGTTTGTACCGAGCACGCGCTGGCGATGATTCGGGTTTCTGATCGTGTCCTTGAATTGGGGCCGGGAGCCGGGAAAGCGGGCGGCCAAGTTATATTTGAAGGGTGCCCCAACTCCCTGCTCAATGCGGAAACAGCGACGGCCCAAGCCTTGAAAGCGAGGCCAATAGGCTTGACTCGGAGCCGGTTGTGAATCCTTGATCGCAAGGGCGCACAATCTCATGAAAAATGCCAGCAATAGCGAATTTTCTCAATCAGAACCGAATTTCTCTGTTGCTCAAGAGTTGAAAGCGGCATGATACTGGCACGAGCGCAGGCCTAAGGCACAAAAGAACAGTCGATCTGAGGAAGAAATCGATGTTGCAATTCTACGCCCGCTCGGCGCTGACATTACTTGGGATAGCACTCTTGGGACTCCTTGGTTGTTCTGGATCTTCGGGCAATCCCTCTGCCACAGTCGCGAATGGAATCTCATTCAATCAGTCGAGCCAGTCCGTTGTGTCCGAGAATGACACCGACACGGCCATACGTGTCATGCTCTTTCGTGATGACAGTATGGGTGATGCGACGGTGAGCATTACCGTCGACGGCGGTTCCGCGATCGGCGGGCAAGACTATTCTCTCGCGAATGGCTCCTCTTTCCTCGTTACTTTCCCTGACGGTTCAACGGTGTTTGAGTTTGTCCTTGGCAACATCCTTGACGACACCGTTGTTGAAGGTAGCGAGACCATCTTGCTCGGACTCTCTGTGGGTCAAAGTGGGGTGACACTGGGCAATGAGACAAGCTTGCGCATTGAACTCGGCGACGACGATGGCCCCTTTGCTGGCGTTTTGCAATTTGAAGCTGCTTCCGCCACTATCGATGAGGGAGACGGGGTGTATGCCATAGAAGTATCACGGACTGCGGGAGCCATGGGCTTG
>JAJRYU010000136.1 GCA_024275615.1 Planctomycetota bacterium | reverse complement strand
CATGTCTATCGATCGTCGTCAGTTTATGACTCAAGGGGTTGCGGGGCTTGGTGCAATGGCTTTGGGCGGACGTCTTTTGCCTGCCACCCATTGGACAAAAGAAAATGAGCGTCGGGGGCAAGAGAATATTCTTGTCATTGTACAACTCTCAGGAGGTAACGATGGTTTGAGCACCATCGTGCCTTACGGAGACGATGCCTACGGCAGAGCTCGCAAGGCGACGAGGGTGGGAGAGAATTCAGTCCTCAAGATTGATGAGTACCGGGGTTTTCATCCCAATTTGAAAGGCTTTCAATCCCTTCATGGTGCCGGAAAACTGGCGATCGTTGAAGGAGTGGGCTACCCAGATCCCGTGCGCTCTCACTTCAAGTCGCTTGATATCTGGCATGCTGGCGACCACCGCGGTCGAAATCTCGAGCACGGCTGGATTGGCCGCATGGTGGACCAGACTTTCCCAAAACTAAGCGACCCCAATCTTGTCATTCACGTTGGCCAAAAGATCCCGTTCTCCCTGGCGGCCTCTGTACACCGGCCTATCGCCTTCACGACTCCGGCAGCCTATCGCTGGATAGGTGCCGAAAAAGACGCCAGTGCCCTGCAGAATTCTGCGCCCTTGTGCGAGTACGAAGGACCGACGTCGAAACCTTCTAAAGCCCCAGGGCGAGATCGCGCTTTGGACCGGTTGCGCCGCGTGCTCCATGAAGCCCAAGCTTCTTCGGCAAAGGTGAGAGAAGTGACTCGACAATACAAACCCAAGGCGAAATATCCTCGCGCCGGTCTTTCGGCTTCCCTTTCGACAGTAGCGGCTCTTATCTCCGGTGGCCTTTCCACACGGGTATTCTCCGTCGAGATGTCCGGCTTCGATACACATACCAATCACGCCGGTCGTTACAATCAGCTCATGATTCAGCTTGGTGGTGCACTGGCGGCTTTCCAATCTGATCTTGTTGCCCATGGTGTTTCTGGTCATGTGACAACGATGGTGTTTTCAGAATTTGGTCGAAGACTGAAAGAAAATGCTTCCGGCGGCTTGGATCATGGAGTCGCTGGTCCCATGTTCATGATCGGCGATCGTGTGAAGGGTGGCCTCTACGGCAAACACCCGAGTCTGGTCGAGTTGGATCAAGGTGATCTCATACACACGACAGATTTTCGCCAAGTGTACGCCACCGTGATCGACGATTGGGTTGGGGGCAAACATAAGGCCGTTTTCGGTCGAGAATACCAGAAGCTTGGGCTGTTCAAGAGCTGAGAGCTTCGACTCGAAAGCTCCAAAGTTCGATAGTCCCGTGTCGATTGTCCTAAGAACTTACTTTTCTTTCACTCATCGTCTCGATCTGTGGCAAGATTCATCCTCCCGGAGGCGCATTCTGGAGGACAATCTGTTGAAGAATTCTCACTGCCTCATTGTGTCTGTGGCCATCACGTTCGTTTGCTTCGTGCTTGTCGGCTGTTCGGGATCGAACAACAACAACATCAGCACAGGCAGCGGGACTTCATTCCAAGCCACGCAAGTACAGGTTTTTGAAAATGCGAGTGATGGTGACATCTCAGTTGTGCTGTCTCGCGAAGACAGCGTTGGCGATCTTGCTGTCAACGTCGTCATTGACGGTGGCACGGCGACACCAGGACAAGACTTTGTGCTCGCAGGCTCGTCGTCCTTCTTCGTAGTTATTCCGGACGGAGCGGCGACTCAGGAGTTCGTGCTGGGAACGCTTCTGAACGACGGCCTCGCGGAAGGTCGCGAGACAATTCTATTGCGCCTTTCTGGGACCTATCCTGGCACTGTTTTGGGGAGCGCAAGTACACTGACGATCGATATTGAAGACGACGATGGTCCCTCCGGTGGTGTTGTTCAATTCGCCCAATCTGAATCGACCGTGAGTGAAAATGAGGGCTCCTTCTTGCTCAAATTGACAAGGACGGGCGGCAGCTCCGGTACTGTCGTCGCGAGTATTGTAGCAACTGGTGGATCCGCGAGTGAAGGAACCGACTTTAGCATTCCTTTGGCTGCCTACGGTTGGCTTGATGGCGACACGGCGGACAAAACTCGTGCCGTTACCCTGACAGATGATACGCTCCCTGAAGGTACGGAGGACATAGAGTTCAGTGTCAACGTTGTTCTTGGCGACATAGCGATTGGCACTCTCGATTCTTCAACGCTAAACATCATCGATGACGACGTTGGCGCTGAAGTCAAGTTGCTATTCCAAGAGGTCAATGTCTTGGAGGGTTCTTCGGTTTCTGTCGTTGCCGTCCGACAGCTTGGGAGTGGCGGTGCGGTAACCGTTGATCTTGTCGACATGGGAACAGGCAGCGCCACACAAGGCACCGACTACGCGTTTTCGTCGAATCCCACAGCGAATATGGTCACCTTCACTTGGGCGAACGGAGAAATTGGTCCTAAGTCAGCAGAAATCATGATTCATGCTGACAATCTACTGGAACCTTTGGAGTCCATAGATGTCGAATTGACCAATGTCACTGGGAATGCGGTTCTCGCCGCTCCCAACGCAGCTACGGTGCGAATTGCCGACGCCAACAGCAATAATGTCGGAGATTTTCGGCTCACGACCTCCCTCGCCGTTGCCGAAGAAGGCGATGGCTTGGTGCAGATCATGGTCGAACGGACGAACGGGAGTCTTGGAACGGCGGTAGTTGGATACAGCATTGTCGCGGGCACTGCCACCAGTGGCTCGGACTTCATCGAAGAGATGGGTACGGTGGCCTTTCCCAGTGGTGCCGTCGGGCCGTTCCCCATTGACGTCAGCTTAGTTGATGACGCAATCTTGGAGAATGTCGAGACAATCATCATTAGTTTGACTTCAGTGCCCGCGGCATCAGTACTCGCGGGACCTTCTGTAGCGACACTCATTGTGCAGGATGACGACGATCCATGGCAGCAGATCTATAGTGCAACGAATGCCAACCTCAACGACTTGTTCTTTGATGTTCTCTCTGGGATCCGTGTTATTGGCGACCAAGGCACACTTTTGGAGTTCGTGAATGATTCTCTCGTTCCGACACCAGGGACGTCGATGATTGCGGAAGACTTATTTGCCGGTGCTTGTTCGCCATCTTCTCTTGCGACATTTCCTGGATGCATTGTCGCTGGAGCGAGCGGGGCCATTTACCATCGGTCGCCGCCTATGGGTGGGCCTTTTGTCTCAGTCCCAAGCGGTTCTGTGGCGACTCTCAACGCGATGATCTACCTCGCCAATGGCAATCTTCCTGTACGGGATTCTCTCGCCGTTGGCGACAGTGGTACCATCTTGAAGAGCGACACGAACGGTACTTGGACGAGTCTCAATTCCGGTGTCGTTGTCGATCTCAATAGTGCCGCCAAGACCGGCACCAACACCATCTACGCCGTGGGTGACGGCGGGACCATTATCATGTCGATGGATGCTGGACAGACATGGAACCAACAAACCTCTGGGACGACAGAAAATCTTCAGGACCTGTTCTTCAAGACCCCCAATCTGGGTTGGGTTGTTGGCGACAATGGCACGATCTTGCGGACCACGAATGGTGGCCAATTCTGGCAGGCCCAAGTTGCTGGTTCTTTTGAGAACCTGAACGCAATCGACGGAGAGAATTTCGGTCAACTTGTTTGTATTGTCGGTGACAACGGGCTCATTTTGTCTACCGACAATGCCTGGATTGCTTGGCAACCCCAAGCAACGGCATCGACGGAGGATCTCTTGGACATATACATGAAGGTGCTTCCCGGATACGTTGTCGGCACCAACGGCGAGTTTCGCCGCATTACCCAACTTGGAAACTAGTAGAACAAGGCTTGGCCGCTATGCCACATAGCAGGAGAACCCTCTGGTCCATGGACTAGGACAGGCCGAGCATTGTATGCTATGACAGTAATAATTGCTGTAGAGACTGTTGTCGAGTGTCTTGGGCTATCGCAATGAACCTGACGCCGCATGCCGGGAGGACTACTTGTACATTGTCGTCTTTTTCTTGCTGACTCAGATTGGTATCGACCTAAATGCCACCCCCCAGGTCACGCGCATCAAGGAATGGGGCGGTGGATTTGTGTGCAGCGACGGTCAAGATGTCTGGCGTGAACGTAATCACAAAAGAATTGCCCTTCACATTGTGGGCGACTCGGAGTTAGGAGAGGTTCGTGCCCTCGCCCGCGATCCAGGCGGTCCCATTTTTATTGCCGCAGCCAACGGTCTGTACGTGACTTCGCGTGACGTCAACACAATCGACCGTGTTGAACTAGGTGACGGCGCCCCACGTGGTTCACCGGTAGGCGTTCATATCGACCGGCAGCGAAGGCTCTGGCTACTCACAGAAAAAAGTTTTGGACCGGTCGACCCGGCATATTTTTGGGGTCGAACTGTCGATGGCGTCAAGAGTCTACCGACTCGCCCTTTCCGCGAACTTAGAGTCAAAACCGATGGGGCACTTGCTATTCTTGGAGCCAATGGTTGGGGCTACTACCTGCCGGACGAAGGGCCTTTGCCTTCGGTGATCAAAGCTACCGTTGATGGCGGACCAGGAGACTCCAAGATCACCGTCCGCTATCCCGGTTCGTTGGAGCTTCAACTGGAAGCCAGAGCGCTGGGCGGGGCGACCTTCCGCTATTACCGAAATGGCCATCACATTCTTCGCCCGATGGATGGAGATCGGGCGACAATGGAGGACTTTCCGCCAGGCGCCAATAGCATCGCGATCGTAGCAATCGATCGAGATCTCAGGCGATCTACCCCCCGGATCATCCAAATAGAGTCAGAGTTTCCCTTCTACTTGACGCTCAGTTTTTTGCTCAGTTCAGCCGTTGGAGTCGTTGTCCTTTTCGGAGTTGTCTTCGGCCTTGCTGCGAAACGACGGCCGAACCTGCTACACCGCTACAAAATTGCCGCCTTGTCGACGGTCCTTCTTTCCTTGCTTTCGCTCCAGATCATCGCCGGGCTCATGGGGCACACGCGAGGCTGGCCTTTTGTTGGATTCGCCATGTATTCGATTCGTTTTCAGGAGGAATCTCACACTCATGCCGTGAGCATGGTGCGCATCACTCCGGAGGGTAAACGGCGCCATTTGCCAGTGACTCGTTTCGGGCGAGCAGTTGACAATCCTTGGCATATCATTCGACCTATCATGCACGGCAACGCGGTCTTTCGAGACAAGATGCTCAAGCTCTACAACAGCAAGGGAGGATCGGCGACAGGTGAGTTGGCACTCGGTTTTCAGATCGTCAGCCGTCGCCACAGGCTCACGAAGAAGGGTGCTGTCAAGGTCGCCACTTTGGTCATGGCGCATTACGATCCGGAGGCCCAGGGTGTTCGATAAGTGGCTATCCTACTGGTTTCCTGAATCATCTCTCATGCGCTTGGCGTTCTTTCGGGTGACGATGTTGATTCTGGCCAGTCGCACTCTGGGCGTCGTCAAATTTCAGGTCTTTCAGCTTGCCGAGAGCGTGCCTGGCAGCGCCGGCCACTTTTGGAATCCCATATTTGTCTTTGAACTCCTGGGACAGACCCCTCCTACGGTGGCTACAGTACGCTTTCTGGGCAGCGTTCTTGCTGTCGCTACTTTTACAGGTGTTGTTGGTTTGTTCACCCGAACCTCCTGCCTTGTGGCCGCAACGCTTTATTTTTGGTTTTGGGGAATGGCCTATTCAACGGGGCAAGCTCACCACGAAAAAGTGGTACTCGTTTTTGCTCTATGGGCCCTTGCGTTTTCTCCCTGCGGTAGGCGGCTTGCGATTGATGCTCTTCTGCGCGATTGTGTAAGAGCTTGGCAAAGTTCAACACTGAACTCGATTCCCCGGCGCGATACTCTGGCGATGTGGCCACTACGATTTGTCCAGTGGAGTATCGCATTTGGCTATGTTTTCGCGGGACTCACCAAACTTGCTCGTTCAGGGTTCGAGTGGATGAACGGTTATACCTTGCAGTCTTTCATGCTCGGATCCGGAGCACCATGGTCCTCATTCTTCGCACGTAGCCCCCAGCTTTGTGCCGCCATGTCAGTGGGGCTCATCATCGTGCAAGTGGGTTTTCCTGCGGTTTTGTTTTGGCCGAAGTCTCGATGGTTCTTCCTGCCCACCGCCGCAAGTTTCCATCTCCTCGCGATGATGACTCTCGGTTCAGGCCCTTACGACACGCTTTGGTTAGTGATGATCGCTTTTGTGCCTCTCGACCGTGTGCCGAGTTTTCTAGGACTACGACTGAGACAAGGTGCCATTTGGCGCCGACTGTTGTGGCTCGCTGCTATTGGCACTCCCGTTTTCTTCTATCTCGCATTTCTTTTGCCGCGCGTTGATACAATTTATGTGGTTCTCATCGCCTTGGCTCTTTGGGTTGCCTTGCGTGGCCTGCGATCGCCACCGCCCAGGGTCCTGCGCTACGATGCTCGTCGACGCAAAGAAAGACTAAAAGCGGTCCTCATGCGTTGGCTGGATTGGAATAACCGCCTTACCCTCAAGCCTCAGGGCGAAGTGACTGGAACACGTTGATGCTGCGGTCGGCGGAAGCATGTCAAGGTCGTGGTAGCGCTGCGATGATGGCGTCACTCACAGCGCGCCAATGGCTTTGCCTGATGACAAGCGGCAGTTCGATCTGAATGCCATCGGTGGAATACCGATTCACAATGTTGCCCGGCGAAGTACCGGAGAGTGGCATACCGGCGGCAACGATCCTGGTGTTGGCTGGGAGTCCTTGTTTCAGGATTTGTTTGTAGATGGCGGCTTTGGTGGCGTTCTTTCCCGCTCCGCCGATCAAGATGTCAGGGCCAGAATGACCGTGGATGGAAATGGCCTGCCGAAACTCCCTTTGTTCTCCAATCAGCTTTTCTAACTGTGGAAAACTAGGGGTTGAGAGTGCTGTGCTGGTGATGTGCCAACGTGCAAAAGCGCCGCCACCGGCTCGATAGCCTTGGCAACCCCACAAAATCGCTGAAGGCCTTAGCTGCTGTGAATTGACAATACGCCTACCGATCTTGTCGGTGTTGATTTCTATCGCGCCGCCGTGGGGAGTCAAAACCAGCAAGTTGAGCGGACCTCCAAGTCTGTCTGCTGTGGTCTCAACAAACTCGATCATCTCGTCTCCCGCCATGGCTTGGGCTTGAGTGAGTCTCTCCGCAACTGTTTGCCTGCGGATGACAAGGCGTTCGCCACTTGGAGTTCCGTATCCAATGCGACTGCGGCCAGCCTGAGTTAAGCGAATGCGCGTTATCGCAGGCGGAGACTCTGTCTTAAAGAAGACGGTGTAGAGCGCAAAGTCAGCTTGGTCGTGGCGGTAGAGTCTGACTTGTTCACCTTCGGCAAGACCGCTAGGTAGATCCGGATTCGCAGGATCAACAGAACAACCTTCTTTGCCAAGTTGGCTGACCTGGGCTGCGGTTGCAGTGTGAAGAACAGCGAACCCCGCGGATTGAGATCTCGGTTGTGACGAGGGTGCACCGGGGTAGAAAGAGACAAGGAACAAGAGGGAGGCGCTCAGTGTCCGTTTCATCAATGGACTCCCGATTCGGCGTCTTATTTTTCGACTGCGCGCGCAACGGCAAGGAAGTCGAAACCCCCGAAGGCCGTGTTGACCATGGTTAGGTCAACAGGTCCGCTCAGATTTGTGTAACTCTCCTCCAGAACAACCGCGCCCGGTGCGAAGCTGGTGCTGAGCGCATAAGGAGCAAGGGCAGGAAGTGCCCCCACGGGCGCAACCGCCAGATTGAGAGGTACATTTTGCCCCAAACCAGCATACATGCGTGGGCGGTCGAGGGGATAGACTTTCACTTCAAGGTCATAGGTCGCGAAATCGGGTGGAACAGGGATCGTCAGGATGGTGTTTGCGATTTGGGATACGTTGCCAATGACACTGGCGCCAAAGACGCGCAAGCCGTCCTCCTTGGTTTTGGTGGTAAAGGTCGGTACGCCGACGATGGCGATGTCCTGGACTTCGTCGTGAGTCACGATAGCGATTGGCTGCCTCAGTGCCGGGACTACACCAAGGTGGCTGCGCACGCTCAACCCCTGCGTAATTGCCAGTCTTGGCAGCCGGAAACCAGCGGTTGTTCCATTGATGATGCTCATCGGCACAGTCGCGGTGGTACCGTCAGATAAATTGACGTTCACAACCATGCTGGAGTTGGGGCTTTGAACTTTGAAATCGATTCTGGACAGGGGCGGCCCCCAGTTTCCACCTGGCCCAGCGTTGAGCTTGAGAGGTGGCCCGGCCATGGCTTGAATGCCGATGGCGTTTGTTAACGAAAACTTCGCAGCGGCTGGCGTCGAACCGTTGGTGTCCAAAATGCCAACTTGGATAACGAGGTTCATGCCAATGAGCGAGCCGCCTCCAGGACCGACCGAGGGAGGAAGACTTGGCAAGAACGGTTGCACCTGGCTAAAGAATCTTCCTGCTCCCAAGGGAGCGGCATAACCCCAGGGCAACTCGCCAGCGACTGGTGGCAAGCCGCCAATAGCCGTCCCCCAACTTGCAAGTAGCGTCGGGTCTCCGGCGAGCATGGACCACATATCACTGGACATCATGTGGACGAATTGGTTGGTATTGACACTGTTCCAAGTCGCTGGGTTTATTGACGTTGGCAAAACGAGGCCTTCTTCGAAGAACTTGCCAAAGTTGTCAAAGCTCTCCCCTGGACTTGTGTCGTAGAGCGCTTCTGTGAGGACGATACCGATGGCGTAGGGTTGGTTGGCAGGAATCGCATAGCCTAGGATGCCATCGACTGTGACAATTTTCTGGCTCGGGGCGTTGGTGCCATCGGCACTCCAAAAGCCAATGCGGGCATCATCCTCAATGGGGTCAAACAACTCAAAATAGCCACTCTTGTCGAATGTGCGAACGTTCCAATAGTTGAGCTGACTGGATTGTTGAACCAGTTGACCTGGAAACTCGTTTTGGGCCGATGCTGAAATCGATAGGAACAAACAAGTGAAAGCGAGAGTTGTGCAAAAAGTCTTAATCATGGCAGATCCTAGCTGATGGCGTGTGCAAGGGACAAAACATATCCCTATTGCTGCTAACTCGTGCGCCACACAAGAATTGGGAGAGCCTGGGCAAGGTTCAAACTCTTGCGTGACGTTGTGGAAGCGCAAAAACTCAGCCGACGTAACGCCTCAATATACACTTTTTTCGCTTAGTCCGCCTCATATCTGCGGGTTGTCCGAAGAACATGAGGCGGTCATGCGCAACTTGGACCCACTCCATTTCGCTTTCTTAGATTTCCGGATCCCCGCACCAGCATGTTCTCTTCTTGCGGCATTCTCCCGGGCCGACGTCAAGGTCGTCTGGACCGAACGCCGACATGGTTTGCATGCAGTAGAAGACAGCTACGTTTGATTGGGCCCGCTCCTCAAAAGCCGACGTTTCGTAATGAGTGTTAAGAGCCAGCGCCTTGGTCCGCAAAATGGGGCAAATGTCCGGCGGCAAGAAGTTGGGATCAGGATGGGAATGGTGGGACATCTTATGCCTCCGATGCTTGTTTGAGACCACGTTCGAGAACGACACGCAACAGGTCAAGTTTGTAGCCATTCTTGGCCAGCGGTGTTGCCGACTTGACGGCCTCCGCTGACACTTTCTTGAAGAGAGAGGAACCCGCTTTCTTGCCCACCAACATGCCTTCTAAGTCATATCTTCTAATCGGGCGAGGGGCGACGGCGTTGAGGACAACGCGTGCTTCCTTGATCACCTTGCCATCCATGCGCAGGTTCAACGAAGCACCACAGAGAGCCCAGTCAAAGGATTGCTTTTCCCGTGTCTCCAAATAGGCCGATTTCTTGTTGGCTGAAGTGAATGGAATGATGACCTTCGTCAGAACTTCATTGGGCTGAAGTATGTTCTCGCGCGCAATGTTCTGCTCAGGTGTGACAAAGAACTTCTCCAATCGTACGAGACGACTGCCGTTTGCCCCGTGAATTTCCACTTGAGCGTCGTAGGCGATCAGTGGGCCTGCGAGATTCGAAGGATGTACGATCTGGCAGACGCCGTTTTCAAATATCGCGTGATACTGGTTTTCGCCATCAAAGGCATAACAGGTACCGCCGCCTTTCTTTGAGCAGTGATAGGTCTCGTCGCGAAAATACCAACAGCGGGGCCGCTGACATAGATTGCCGCCCAAAGTGCCGACATTGCGGATTTGTGGTGTCGCCGTTTGCACAACGGATTGGGCTAATGCCGGCCAGCGCTTTTGCAGGTCTTTGTGACCGCCCAAGTCGTCAAGTTTGACCAAGGCGCCAATCTCGACGGCTTCCTTGGTCATGACGATTTCAGAGATGCCTCTTACGCTCTTGAGGTTGACGACCAACTCAGGCTCCAGAATGTGCTCTTTCATTCCCGCCAGAAGGTCAGTGCCTCCAGCGAGAATCTGAGTCTTTTCGAAGTCTGAACCGAGCACAGAGACAGCGCTCTTGACAGTCTTGGGCAATGCCATCTTGTATGGTTTCATCGGTTCTTCCTCTTTTTTTCCAAAGCCGCAAGGACCTTCTTCGGTGTGATCGGGATAGACATGACACGGGCACCGATGGCGTTGGCAACGGCATTGGCGATAGCTCCCGCAGTGGCGATGATCGGTGGTTCGCCAAGGCCCATGGAGTTGGTGTTATTCTTGCCATTGTAGACATCAAGCAAGGTGACATCGATCTCGGGGCATTCCATCGGTCCTGCGATTTTGTAATTCTCGAGGTCGGCATTCAACATGCGGCCTTCTTGACGATCCATGACGCGGTCTTCGAATAAGGCATAACTTACCCCTTGGATGATCGCTCCACGGACTTGGCTTTCCGCCGTTTTTGCGTTGATGATTTGCCCTGAGTCTTGGACTGCAACCACGCGTTTTACTTTGACAACACCCGTTTCGATATCGACTTCAACTTCGGCGAACTGGACACCGCTATTGGTATCGGCGAACCCTTGATAATTTGCGCGTGGCCGCCTGCGCCCCGGGATTTTCATGGCCGGACGTCTCTCATTCACCTCGAGAACATCGTCAGGTATAAGAGCACAGACTTGTTTGAAACTGATTTCCTTACTCAGCTTGCGACCGTCCTTGCGCACGACCTTAGCACCTCGGAATTCCAGTTCGTCGGCTTTCCATTTCATCTTGCTGGCAATGAGATGAAGCAGTTCAATCGCCGCATTGTGTGCCGCCAAGCGAACCGCTGGCATGAGCGTCGGTGTTGTTGTCGACCCACCAGAGCCCGGGCAACGAGGATCATGCGTGTCGCCGATAAAGGTCTCAATTTCGGTGATCTTCAGTCCCAGTTCTTCTGCCGCGACTTGGGCCATGATGGTACGTAGTCCGGTACCAATGTCTTGGCCACCGTTTCTCACTTCGACGTGACCGTTTTGGTCAATGCGCACCAAGCAGGCGGCACCACTGCCGCCAGCTGCGAACCACTCATTGGACGCACAACCGACGCCTTTCATGATCGGACCCTTGCCCGCTCCGGGGTTGCGATTGCGATTCTTCTTCCAGCCGATTTTTTCGGCTCCGATATCGTATTCGGCTAGACGAACAGGATGAGAGTCATTGCGTTTTCTTATTTCTATGGGATCGATACCAACCTTGTCGGCTGCCATGTCCAAGAGGCTTTCTAGGGCAAAAGCGCCCTGAGGAAATCCCGGTGCACGCATGGCGCGAGCGCTGCCGCAATTGGTGCGCACGTTGTATTCGATCTTGTCCAACATGGGGATGTCATAGATGACTTGATTGCGGGCACCGGCTCCGCTCTTCCCTGGTCCAGCAGTTCCCCAGCTGTAAGCGCGAAGCACTTGAATCTTGCCTTTTGCGTCCAAGCCGAGTTTGAGCTCTTGGTGGGAATCTGGACGGTTGCCAGCATCAGTCTGTTCTTCTCGGCGGTTGAGCATCAAGTGGACCGGTTTTTTGGCACTCTTTGCCAAGAGAGCGGCAGCAACACCTTCGCGACCCAAGCCAAACTTGGCACCGAAGCCGCCGCCGACGTACTCAGAAATGACGTGAGCGTTTCGTGCTTTGGTTGGGCCCCGAGCAGATTTTGCTTCGCCAACACAAGAAAACGTTCCTTGGGTGGATGCGTAGATCAAGATTGAATCGCCGTCCCAGCTACAGACAACACCGTGAGTCTCCAAAGCGTTGTGAACCTGAACTTGGGTGCGGAATGTGCCTTCGACGATGTGTTTGGCTTTTTTGAAACCCTCTTCAGTCCGCGTTTTCTGGTCTTCAAGGCGGTCTTCATATTCATTTTGACTCTCATTCCAACGTTTGCCAGAGACGACGTTTTCGGAATTAGGGCCTGCCACCGTTGGCGCATCTTTGGCAATGGAGTCTTCTTTGGTGACGGCGAATGGCAAGACGTCGTAATCGACCTTGATGACTCGAAGAGCCGCTTCCGCTTGTGCTTCTGTTTCAGCCGCTAAGGCCGCAACTCCGGCACCAGCGTGACGCACGCTACGGTTGCGAAATGCCTCGTGAAACTTAATGACGGCCTTGACGCCAGGCATCTTCTCGGCTGCCGAGGTGTCTATGGACTTGACCGTGGCATTGGCATGAGGTGAGCGCAGGATTCGTCCGTAGAGCATCCCAGGGAGCTTGCGGTCGTAAGTGAACTTCGCTTGCCCCGTGACCTTGGCATAGGCATCCAGACGATTGCGCCCTTTGCCTATCTCATCCAAGGTATCGCCGGGCTGATAGGGAGGAATGTCACCTTCAGCAATCTTGACTTTGATTTCGCGCATTTGCTTGCCGAAACCAACCTTGATCTTCATATCTTGCGGTTCATTTCTCATTTGCCACCTCCTTTGGCAGTCTTTTCAACTGCTTCAAAGATGTTTTGGTAGGTCCCGCAACGACAGAGGTTGCCGCTGAT
>JAJRYU010000135.1 GCA_024275615.1 Planctomycetota bacterium | reverse complement strand
TGCGCCATCGAGATGATCCACACTTACTCCCTCATCCACGATGACTTACCGTGCATGGATGACGATGATTTGCGCCGCGGCAAACCAACTTGCCATGTCAAGTATGGTGAGGGGATGGCCGTGCTTGCCGGTGACGCGCTCTCCAATGCGGCGTTCTGGGTGATCGCGTCTCACACCAAAGACAAAGACCTTGTGCCATCCCTGATCGCAGAATTGGCCACGGCCGCTGGCACCAGTGGCATGATTGGTGGTCAGGTCCTCGATATTGTCAGCGAGGGCGCGGAGCCGGAAATTGAGGCGGTTCGAGAAATTCACTTGCGTAAGACCGGAGCCTTGTTCGTCGCCTCCTTGCGGTTGGGAGCGATTGCGGCAAGAGCCACGGACGAGCAACTGACGCGTATTTGTGAGTTTGGCCGTCGCGTGGGCCTGGCCTTTCAGATCATGGATGACATCCTCGATTTGGAAAGTGATGCCGCAACTCTTGGAAAGACCACCGGGAAAGACCTGGAACAAGGTAAGATGACCTATCCTGCTTGTATCGGTGTGGAGGCCTCGCGAAAAGAGGCCAAAGAACTCATTGATGGCGGACGGGTACTTCTGGAAGGTCTTGACCCAGGAGGCGATTTAGAAGCTCTTGCTGGATTTATTTACTCGAGGCTTAACTGATTATGTCTGGACTCCTTCAGTCCATCCGAAACCCTCGCGACCTAAGGCAGGTGCCGATCTCTCGGCTACCAGACTTAGCAGAAGAACTGCGCGAACGAATCCTCGACCGGTTCGCGATGAAGGATGCCTACCTAAAAAGCGCTCTTGGCATGGCAGATCTCACCATCGCACTGCACCACGTTTTTGACTTTGCCCATGACAAACTCATCTTTGACTTAGCCCACCAAGCCGCCGCCCATTTGGTCCTGACGCGTGGTGAATCTGCGGACGGGACAGCTCTTTCTGAACGGCCAGTTCCGGTTTCTCCCGGTGACGAGAGAGAACCCTATGATCATTTCTTTTCGCTTCATCCCGGAACTTCGATCTCCAAGGCGCTTGGTGTCGCCCAAGCAACAGAAGGTGACGCCAAGACAGTCGCCGTTATTGGTGATGGGGCCGTCGTTTCCGGCATCGCTCTGGAAGCGCTGAACAATGGCCACGGCTTGAATAGCAACGCACTGGTGATCCTGAACGATAATGAGATGAGCGTGTCTCGTGTTGTAGGTGCGATGGGAGAGTACTTGTCAAAGGTGCGCGCCGGGAAGACCTACAACGAGCTAAAGAAAGACGCCCACAAACTCCTTCAGGCCATTCCGATTATCGGCTCTGGACTGGACAAAGCTGCTGAGCAACTCAAAGATGCCGTGGCCAAAGCGCTCGTGCCCGGTTCAATTTTTGAAAAACTCGGTCCTCGTTATTTTGGGCCTGTTGACGGACATAACGTCGGCCACCTTGTTCAGCTGATGAACGAAATCAAGGATCAACGCGGGTTCAATCTTCTGCACGTGATAACCAGAAGAGACGAAAGCGTTGATGCCAAACACGAACGTCTTGTTTTTCCTGTTTCTTCAAAGAAGGCCGAAGAAGGTGAAGATGCTGACCTCGCACGAGGCATTGAATTTGAACGTCAGGGCGAAGAACCGTGGAATGACGTTTTTGCCAATAGCTTGATGCACGCCGCGGAAAATGACCCCCAATTGCGTGTTCTGCTTTTGGCTGCTCCAGATGTGCGTGGCATCGGCAAGGCCAGCTCGCAATTTCTGGAGAAGCTACCAGGCCGAGTTTTTGACATGCAAGTCAATGAGCAACACGGTGTTGCATTTGCCGCTGGCCTAGCTCACGCTGGCCTGAAACCAGTCATCGTCGCACCCGCGAGTGTTATTCAACGGGCTCAGGATCAGATCTTTCAGGAGATCGCTCTCAGCGGTCTCCCTGTGGTCATGACCCTGTGCTATTCCGGCCTCATCGATGCGCGGGCGAGCCTCTATCACGGCACGCAAGATATCGCTTTCCTGCGGGCCATGCCTGGCATTGACATCATGGCACCCAGGGACGGTCGCGAGCTTAACCACATGCTTGACATGGCTCTTCAGTCAAACGGGCCTTCGGCTCTGCGGATTTCCCATTCCTTTGCACCCGACAGCGATCGCCTCTATCCAGAACAGCAGGAGCTGGTAAGAGGTCGCCCTGAGATCTTGAGGCGAGGCAGCGACATGACCCTCTTTGCCTTGGGAAGTATGGTCTACCCAGCGATGGAAGCGGCAGAGCTCTTGGCAGCGAAGGGACTGGAAGCGACGGTTGTGAATGCGCGTTTTGCTCGTCCCTTAGACGCCGATTTCTTGCAAGACATGTTGGACGAGCACACTTTGCTTTTTACTTTGGAAGAACACGGTGTCGCAGGTGGATTCGGTTCAGCAGTGCTTGAAGTTGCAGCAAGAGAGAGATTGGGAGCTGGCAAGATCATTCCCATAGGGGTTCCGGAAGGGCCGATCAGCCGGGCGTCAAGAGCGAGACTCCTGCGTCGGATGGGCCTAGATCGTCAAGGATTGGCGGATCGCATGCTTCATGAATACCGGCGTCACGTAAGATCATCAAAGAGCTGAACCCGTCGCCATAACCACCGTTGGAATGAACGGGAGCACGACTTGAGCACATTGGTCTTCGACAAAACCACAAGAAAACAAATCGCCGCCATGAAACTTCATGTGCGCCGCGCCTTTTCTGGCGAGGGCGGTGGCGCAGTTCGTGCCCGCAGAATCGGGATGGGCCACGAGTTTCATGATCATAGACCCTACACCGATGGTGACGATTTTCGCCACATTGACTGGAATCTCTTCGGGCGCCATGGCGATCTCTATGTCAAACGATTTCGCCAAGAGACGGATCTTGAGTTTCTGGCCATCTTGGATCGCAGTGCTTCGATGTCGCTTGGCAAGCCTTCGAAGGACATCGCAGCGAGACGGCTCATTTGCGCGCTTGCTTCATGTTTCGCTAGCAGGGCACAACCATTCGAATTCCGTAGCGCCGAGGTGACACTTCCTAGCCTTTGTGCACCGGTTCATAGCGATGCCGACCTTGAAGCGGCCATGGATGCTCTTGAGAAATTGCCTCCTGCGGCTGGCAGAATGTCTCTTAACTTGGCTCAGACACCAAGCAACAAGGCTCGGAATCGTGTTGTCTTGTTTGTCGGCGATTTCTTGGATGCACCGAGTTCTATCGCCCAGCTTGCGGCACTAAAGACTGACCATTGCGAGGTCATCTGCGTTCTTATATGTGCCGAAGAAGAACGAGCGCCCCGAGTGCTGGGCCCTGTTCACTTGAAAGATGTGGAAGGTCATAGCACTCTGCGGCTTAATGTCGATCAAGACCTACTTGATCGTTACATCCAGGCCTTTGATAATCATCTCAGTGAATGCCAACGCCATGCTGCTGGGGCGGGATTGGAAATTGCCATCATCAACGCCGAATGTCCGCTTGATGAGGCTGTTCTTGCCGTAGCCCGAAGGGGGGCGTTGGTGCGATGACTCTCTTCGCTCCTATTTTTCTTTGGCTTTTCTTGCCACTGGGTCTGCTCCTCTGGTGGCGTTTCAAGAGGTCAAACGAATCTAGACTCGATGTCAGCACTCTCCTTTTGTGGCGCAAACTTGTGGAGAACAACAAGAGCGCTGTTTCTGTTCGCCAACCGATGAATTGGCGCGTGATCTTGGAAGCGCTTGTCGGAGTCTTGTTGATCGTCGCTCTTAGTGATCCGCGATTTGAAGGGGATGAATCCTTGCTTGTCCTTGTTGATCAAGGTGGGTCTATGGCGGCACCTCAGCGCCGCGCACATGCCGAAGCTGTGGCAAAGAGATTCTTGGACAATCGACAATCCTCATTGTTGCGACGATTCGCGCCGGAGAATCGCCAAACGGCGTCGCCGTGGCGCCACGCATTGGCAGATTCTTGGCAGGCAGGCATGAGAGTCGAGTTGATTACCGACAGTCTTTCTGCCGATGACAACTTGCCGTTCGCAATGGGAGTGACAATCATCGAAGAACCCGTTGCCAATTGGGGGATCGTCGCGGCGCGGGCCGAGCTAGAAGACAGTGGAAAACTCAATCTCTTTGTTGCCGTTGCTCACACGCAAAGTGTCGCTGGCTCGGCCAATAGACTCATGGTGCGCTTCGAAGGTAGCGATCAAGACCAGTTGATTCACGATTTGAAGGCGGGCAGCCGATCGCGCGAGAGTTTCATTCTCCCGATCGATGTGCCCCGGGACGTACAGTCGCTGACTTTGAGGCTGGAAGAATCAGACGATCTTTCTTTCGACAACGCCGTCACTCTTTGGCGGCCCCGTATGCGGGGTCGATTGGTCATCGAGTCGTCCAAGAAGAACACAGCATCGACACTTGCGGCCATTCATGATGCGGCCTTGGCTCTGAGGCTAAGGCCCTATGGATCGGAGGGTGTCAATGCAGAACCCCAAGATGTTGTCGTTTCTGCAGGTCGCCCAAGATCGGAGTTCTCGGCGGCTCTTGTTGTTGCTTGCGATCTCCTCCCGAGTTCGAAACTCAGGGAACCCGTCCGTGCTGATACCATTGAAGGCTCTCTCAGTGAGGTGCCCGGGCTTTCGAGTTGGCGTTTTGGACGTGGTTTCGCCGAACCCTTGCCCGACAAGATGGATGTGCTCGTCCGCGCTGCAGGCATGCCCGTCGTCTTAAAGGACAACATCAGCAATAGCGTTCTCATTGCTGATGACCCGATGTCGGCCGGGTGGACGGAGCAAGCGTTTTTTCCCTTGCTCATTCGGGCCTTCTTGGCGGAGTTAGGTCTTGTTGGCATTCAAGACCCGGACTCATGGCTGCCCAAGAAGCCTTCAAGCGTATTCATGCCAGCTGAATCTCTCGCTCTATCAACTCCCGAGTTCTCACGCCCTTCGGAACCAGGGAGAAGAGTTCGAGAATCCATGAGTCCGTGGCTCGGGCTCTTGGCTGCCATACTTGTCATGGTCTTGCTCGCCCTCGATCTGCCAGCAATTCGCCCTGTCTCGACCTGAACTCTGTCCGGAACGACCCTCATAATGGTCAGTTTTTCCTCCTTTGAGCCCTTCATTCGTCCTTTCCCGGCCATTTCCCGGGTTCTCGGTGGCTACGGCATCGATCTCTTGGGCTCCGAGATTGAGAGTGGCCCCGTCCCTGATAGAATTCGCCAGCGTACCCGTTGCGCCCAAATGAATCCTAGTCCTGTGAGGAAAAATGATGAGCCAGGTTTATCTTTGTGACCTGAAAGACCATGTGGGGGAAGAAGTCGAGATTAAAGGGTGGCTGGCCAATCGTCGGTCGAAAGGGAAACTCCATTTCTTGACGGTTCGTGATGGTTCCACCTTTACCCAGGCCATCATGAGCAAGAAGGAAGTGGCTGAAGAGGACTTTGATCTCTGTGGGCGTATCGGCATTGAATCGTCCATCATCATGACGGGCAAAGTGTCTGCCGACGACCGGGCACCAGGGGGGTATGAGATTCACGTATCCGGTGTCTCTCTGATCAACGAGGCCGCCGACTATCCCATTGCCAAACAGAGCACTGACCAGTCCGGCCCTGGGCCTGATTTCCTCTTA
>JAJRYU010000134.1 GCA_024275615.1 Planctomycetota bacterium | reverse complement strand
GTGGCGAACATCTCGGGCAGGACCAAGAGCTCGACTCCCTCGTTCGCAGCGGTCTTGGCGAAGTTTTGGATTCGGTCGAAGTTCTTCCTGGGGTTTTCCCATGCGATGTCGAACTGCAAGCCCGCGATTTTCATGATTTGAATTTCCTTAGACGCACGGCTGCTTCCTCGAGCGTTTTTTCTTCCTTGCAGAACGCAAAACGCACGAGTCTTCGCCCTTCCTCGGGGCAGCTGCTGTAAAAAACACTGGGAGGTATGGTGGCCACCTTGGCCTCTTCAACCAGTTTCTTGGCGAAACTGAGATCGTCACCGTCATAAATATCTGCGAAGCTCGCCAGAAGGAAATAGGTCCCTTGGCAAGGAGCCACAACAAGCCCAACATCCTCAAGCACTTCGGTGAGAAAGCGCCTCTTATCGTCATAGTCTTGGCGCAAATTCTGGAAATAGGATCCGTCGATTTCGGTAAGCGCGCGAGCCACAGCAAGCTGCAATGGAGTTGACGTTGAGAAAGTCAAAAACTGGTGAGCAGATTGAGCTCCCTCAATCAAGTGTCTTGGACCCGTGGCCCAACCAATTTTCCAACCCGTATACGACCACGTCTTCCCGGCACTTGATATACTCAGGGTACGGTCTTTCATATTTGGTAGAGAAGCGATTGGCCTGTGCTTGTGACCTGAAAACCAAAGATGCTCATAGACCTCATCAGCAAGGACAAAAAGATCGTGGCGCACACAAAACTCAGCGAGTTTTTCTAACTCTTCGCCGCCGAACACCTTTCCTGTAGGATTGTGTGGCGAGTTGAGAAGTAACATGCGAGTCTTCTTGTTTACGAGCGCCTCGAGAGCATCAAAATCAACAGCGAAATCAGGAAACTTGAGCGTGGCGAATCGTGCCTTCACCCCGGCCATCTTGAGGCAGGCACAATAGCTGTCGTAGTAGGGTTCAAATACAATGACCTCGTCGTCGGGGTTAAGAAGCCCGAGAATTGACGATGCAATGGCTTCGGTGGCGCCAGAAAAAACGACCACCTCCTCCATGGGGTTCCAGTCGAGCTGGAAGTGATGACTTTGGTGCTGCGCGATGGCATGGACAAGATCCGGGTGCCCCATGGATCTGGCATATTGATTGTCTCCTCCTCTTAGGGCATCAACTGCGGCTTCCCTTAGCTCTTTGGGTCCTTCGAAATCGGGAAAACCCTGGGCAAGGTTGATCGCCTCATGCAGCAAAGCGAGTCGCGTCATTTCACTAAAGATAGTCGTGCCGAACGATTGTAGCCGTTTTGCAATCATGATGAGTCTCCGTGGGGTCCAAGACTCTATGAAAAAGTCGCTTCTTTCGCAGATATTTCGTGCGCGTACTTTCGAGCATTCGCCCACTACCAAGCAAGAGCCCAGATCTTGGTTTTTGCGGCGATCTGGGCTATCAACAACGGTCCTGACAATTCACGACACCAGGAATTGAAGAAATACGTCGAGGATACCCCGTGTTGAATTTAGAATCAGAGAGTTCCAGTGATTGGCTCAACCGAGCCCTTTCTGGCATGGACGAGATCCTCCTCGATCATGCCCACTGTGAAAAAAAAGCTGCCTCGACGGCCCTGAGTTTGATTTTCCGCTATCCCGAACAAAATCACATGCTTCAACCCCTATCTGAACTGGCCAGGGAAGAACTCTGTCATTTTGAGATCGTCATCAAGCTGCTCGACGACCGGGAAATCCCGTATACCAAGCAGAAACCCAGCCCCTATGCTGGCCAGCTCATGAGCTGCGTCCGCACCAGCGAGCCCAATCGTCTCATTGACACTCTTTTGTGTTGCGCGTTGATCGAAGCCCGTTCCTGCGAGCGCATGCAGCTCCTCGCCGACCATCTCGACGATGAAACCCTTGCTCAGCTGTATCGCAGTCTTTTGGCCAGCGAAGCAAGACACCACGGCATTTATGTCGGCTTGGCCAGCCAAATCATGGATGAGGCCATCGTTCGCGAACGACTGAAGGAGATCGCGCTCCGAGAAGCTGAAATCATCCGCGATGCCCCCGCCATGGTTAGGATGCACACATAGAACATTCCACGTTCACATTTGACTATCAGCGTGGTCGTGAACAATGCGGTTTAGGTCCGACCTGACAAGTGATCCGCCAGAGCTTGTAGATGGCAGGGTTTCTTGCCAAAGGCGGTGATAACAGCCACACCGTCTGGGACGATCGCCAAGTCCATTGGCGAACGCAAGAGAATCACCAACAGATCATTTCGCCCTTTTTCGGCCTCTTTCGCCAGCACCGACGTTTCTTCCGCATCGCCAACTAGATCATGAGCGAGGAATACGCGAGCCCGTTCACCAGCCTTGGGTGACGCTGTCAACAACGATTGGAAATCGCGAGCTGGCTCCTGGACGATGTTGCCACAAACATGATACAGGGTATTCTCTATTTTTGATTGCAAGTCATGGGGATCTCTTAGCCAACGGACTGCCCGCGCCGCCACATGGACCGCGAGTGCGTTCCCGGCTTCAAGATCGATTCTCTTCGGATAGGATTCGACTCGCCGATGAAGAGCATTAATGCGATCCATCGCCCCCTGGTGTTCAACTCTGTCCAATTTTCCTTCTTCCAGCGCAAACTCCAATGCTCGCGCTGCTTCTAGCTGCAAGGCGTGGTCGTGGCAGATGACAATAAGATCGTGTCCGGCCGAGGCTGCGGCTGTCGCAGCTTCTCCCATTGACCCCAGAGGATTGGCTCCTCCCATTTCCAAGTCATCCGTCACAACACAACCTGAGAATCCGAGTGTTTGACGAAGAACATCATGGGTTATGAGTCTGGATACGGTTGCCATTTGAGTTGGATCGAATGCTGGCAAGATCACGTGAGTCGTCATGACCGCCAGGGCCGCACCTCGCTTCTTAGCAAAGACATCTTGAAAGACAGCCATATGTGGGTTCATGAGGGAATCACGGTCCCCCTCTATCACCGGCAGACCGACATGAGGATCAACAACGGCTCCGCCCAATCCCGGAAAATGCTTGAGACAAGATGAACATCCCCCCGCCTCCAAGCCCTCAATGAAGGCCAGAGCCATCGCCGCCACGTCCCAGCGATTGCCGCCGAAACTCCGAAAGCCAACGATCGGATTCTGTTCTTCAACGTGAAGGTCGACAACAGGAGCCAAAACGAGGTCGATCCCGCAAGCAGCCATTTGCTCGCCAGTGGTTTGGCCCACAGTTCTTGCAAGCTCCAGATCGCCCACGACTCCAAGAGTCATCGCACCCGGAAAAACAGTCACACCTCGCTCCAGCCGCACGACAGAGCCACCCTCTTGATCAATCGCAATTACTAAGGGCCAATCGACCAGAGCGCGAATCTCTTGAGTTAAAACCAAGCACTGATCTGCGTCGACTAGATTGCGAGAAAAAAGCACAACGCTACGAGCGCCGGATGTGCGCAAGACACGTTTGAATTCTCTGTCAACAACGAGGCCGCCGAAACCAATCATCAACCGAGCACCGCCTGTCAGCGAGGTCATGGTTCGGTTCTTTTTCTGGGCGCTGGGAAACTCGTCGCAACCAGAAAAGCCAGAACCGTGCCAAACACGGCATTCCAAGTCCATGCAAAAGGCGGCTGCTCAAGTCCGAATAGCTCGCGACTAAAACGAGACATCAAGATCCCTCCAATCGTCAAAACTATGGCGCAAACGTTGCCACGATCTGATCCCCGGCGGGTGAGTACACCGCAAAGAAAAACGCCGAGGAGAGCCGGGAAAATCCACGTCAGCACATCGAGCCCGAGGCGCAAGACTCCGAATCCTTCAGATTCGCTTCCCGAAGATGTACTCTTGTATACCACCCAAGCGATACCACTCAGAAGCACACCAAAACCGAGCGAGAAGAAGCGACCAACTTTGAGGTAGCGTTCGTCGCTAGCATTGGGCTCAACAAAAGGCTGCCAAATCGACTTCACCGCCGTTGATGACAAGGCCGAGATTGCCGAATCCAAACTTGACATCGCAGCGGCAAAGATACCAGCGACGATAATCCCCTTAACGCCAACCGGGAGATTGTTCAAAACAAACCAGGGAAAGATGTAGTCGTATCCTTTGCCTGGATCCGCCTCGCCGGCAGCAGAGGCAATCTCACCAGCGAGCTTGGCAGCACCGACATCTCCACCCACTCGATACCACAGTGCCGACCCGACACTTAAAAAGAGAACGACGACAGGAATGCTCAAAGCGGCTGAGAGGAAAAAGCTACGACTTCCCTCGCGAGAGTTCTTACATGTAAGAGCCCTTTGCATCATGTCTTGGTCCGTGCCCATCATCGCTGTGGTAAGAAACATGGTGCCAATAACTCCCGGCCAAAAACCAAGAGCATCTGACCAATCAAATTCGAAATCGAAGACGCGGAGTTTGCTTGCGCCGCTAGCAGTTTGCGCTGAGAAAAGATCAGAAACCATGGTGGAAAGATCGACATCGGCGCCGACAATGAGAGCGATGAGAGCCGCTATGCCACCACCAAACAACAAGACACCTTGAAGAGCATCTGTGTAAATCACCGAGCGGATTCCCCCGACAATCGTGTAAGCAAAAGCCAGACAAGCGATCAAGGCAATGGCGGCTCTAAAGTCCAAGCCAAGCACAACCGCCAAGGCGATAGCTGCGCCGTAGAGGCGAACGCCACTGCCAAGAGATCTGCCGACGAAAAACAAGACGGCAGCCAAGGTTTTGGAAACCGGGCCAAAGCGTTCTTCTAAGTAGCCATAGACGGTGAATACTTGGGCCTTGTAGTAGGCCGGTATGAGAAGCTTTGCCACAATGAGCTTGCCTAGAATAGCACCGATGGCGAATTGAAGATATCTCCAATCGCCGCGCAAGGACTGCGTTGGCGCACTGATGAATGTCAAAGCGCTGGTCTCTGTGGCGATCAGCGAGAGCCCAGCCAACCACCATGCGATGCGGCGAGACCCAAGAAAATAGTCTTCTGTCGACTTTTGATTTCGACCAACTCGAAAACCGATGATGGCCACGAGTAGGAGGTAACCAGAGACTATCAGCATGTCAACAGAGTGCATCATCCGAGTAAGTGAGCCCAATCCGGAGCCAAGCGCCCTTGGTGTGCTATCACCGCAAGCTTGAAGGGAATTGGCAGTTCAAGAGAGTCGAAGTCCTTCGAAAAATCTGCGTCCAAAACACACGGTAAGAATTCGCAAAGCGCATGACTGAAGACCTGCGAAGAATCTAGTGCCAATTCTGTCGGCAGGATTTCCACGGCCATGATGGTCAGACCTTCACCTTCGAAACCGTCAGTCACGGTACCTGTTTGAGGGTGGTAGACGTAACAAGGGTTGTCAGGATAGGTTGCCTTGAGAGTCACCTCCACGCCACCTTCAGGGTCGCAAGACACATCACCAATGACCGTCAATTTCGGTGTTGAACAGTCGTCATGGAGTTCTTTGATCTTCTGCTTCGTGACTACTCGGGGATAGCGAACATCCCAAAAATGCCCCGTGAGGAGGATATCAAGAGAATCCAAATAATCCGGGAGTGCCGCTTCATAAAGTTCCGGTTGGCTGCGGTATTCCGGAATCGAAAAAGGCGAACCATCTTTTCTGCGACACAAGTGCTGTTCACCGAACACGACAAGATGGACACGGTCCGGAGAGTCGCTAGCTTTCCCAGCTTCCAGCTCCTCCGGTGTGAGGACAATAGGATCGAGCACGCTCAAGACTTCTTTGGCCCCTGTACTCACATTGCCCGTCCCAGTGATTCCACAGACAAAAGGGCGTAAGCAGCGAGGGATGCCGTCCTTCTTGAGCTTCTCACCAATGCTCCTAAGACGCTCGAGTCCTTCTTCATAACCACTATAGAAACGAGCTTGCTCCAGATCTGCAAATGGAGTTGCTATCCCCTGCGCAAGTAATCTCTGGCCAAAAGCCCAAAGTGTATTGAGCATGCCTGCTTGGCCCGCTTGGCGACCGAAGAAAATGAGGCGATGCCCCTCTTCATTGCGGACAAGTTCAAAATCCAAAAGGGTGCAGTTCAACTCCAGCATGCGGCGCAAGAGCGGCATGTTGTATTCCTGTCCCTTGATCGTATGGGAGAAAAAAAGATGGGGCTTTCCAGGCTGCAGATTGTCAATGGGGATCTCTTTGATGCCAATGACGAAATCGCAGCCGCTTAGGTCGGTACTGAGTTCCGCCCCAGCTTTCTCGTATTCAACATCCTCGAAGATCCGGTACGGTGAAGGCTCAACCAAGAAACTGAGATTTGCGTTTTCCGTCAATCGAGCGACGTCTCCGGGTGTCACAGGTGCTCTGCGCTCGCAATCTGTCTTCCATTCTCTTACGATTCCGATTTTTTTGGGCACGAACCCCCTCCTGGGCAAAGACTTGTTGCGCTGCGTTTTTATTCGCCTTCAGCGGCGAGACATGCTGTCGATAGAGAGTATATGGAAATCACACGCATTGGACACGCGGGCTTCCAAGCCGCCCAGCAGCGCGCCGCAGCACAAGCGCAAAAACTGCTCAAGAACGGCCCAAACCCGGACAACGTCATCGGGCTCAAGATAGCCGAGCAAGATGCTGCCGTGGCCGCCAAAGTGATCAAGGTGGGCCTAAAGCTGGAAGACACTCTTCTCGACATCCTAGCCTGAACCCTGTGGCAAGTGATCTATCGGGCCACCTCAGTGTAAGAGATTGCAAATATGTTCTGATCGCCTCTACCCAAGCGAATTCCAATTCGAAAATGCCTCCCCATGCTCGTCGGAAGAAGAAGGGGAACAGCCAGTATCAAGGATTCTCCAGGAAGCACACCGGTGGTCGGCAAGATCAACCCCTGAGGAATTCCCACAGTTTTCTCGCTTTCGTCTTGCAAGATCGCCCCTAAGAACTCCGTCTCCAGGGCAAATCCACCAACGAGCGCTCCGCTGTTTTTCTCAACAGTGACTCGAACGAGGAGCGGAATACGGCCACTCTCCCCCGCTCGAGGCTGCTGGCCCGCAAGTAGTTCCACCGAACCCCGACTGGGTCTGCCATGTGTACGTGCGATCACCAACAAGCGCTCGACGATCTCCCAAGAGCTACCCGAGTTGACCTTGCTCTGCATCAAAGACGGCTGCACTAGCGGCAACAAATCCTCTCGCTTTCCCCAAGAATTGACAACAAGAGACATGTCCAAGGCGAAGCCATAATCAAGCATGGACAAATGCGCTATGTCCCCCATTGCTTGACTCAACAGTTTAAGACACTGGCGGACGACTTGCGCCTGACCATTAAAGAGATGTTTGGCCTTGAGCGCCAGTCGCTCTGCTGCGACCACATCATCTTGCCATTTGCCAAGTTCGGGAATCGCGGCCATCACAGCTTCTGCCTGCTGCCGCAGTCCCTGGTCAGGAGAACATAGGATTCGCCGTAAGATTGGCAGAGCAAGATCAGGCGTAAACAACTTCGCAACATCAACAGCGGCGCCAACTTGCTCGAAGCTCATGACTCCCAACCCAATGCGGCTGTAGAGAGCAGGCAAGAACTCGGAATCTCTTGCACGCAGCAAAGCCTTGATAGTCATCGTGTCGACGTCCCGATCTCCACCTGGGCCAGCAAACATCTGATATACCGCCGGTCCGAGGGAACGATCACCAGCGATGAGCCGGGCGACAATGGGGAGAATTCTCTTAGACCCCATGAACTCATCCATCACCAACGGGATATCATTTAGGGGGATGGGATCGCCGTAAATAGCCAAAGCTACGAGAGCTTCGTTGCGTCGGCTGTTGGGATTGCCGGGCAGCCGTTTTCGTAAGTGCTCCAAGCCAGTCGTGCTGCCAAAGGCCGCCACATGAACAAGAGCGGCATAGCGAATCCTAAAATCATCATGATCTAGAAGAAGCGGAAGCGATTCCTCTTGCGCCATGTTCTCGCGCCGGAGAATTCGTTTCAATCGGTCAAGGTCTTCCTGTCCCAGGTCGACTGTGAGGGCTGTCTGCACCACCTGTTCATCACTCTGCGTGTTTTCCGGCGCTGATCCAGCGTAGTGGCGAAAAGTCTTCAATAGCCCACGCAAGCGACTTAGCTCTTCGGGATTCGAAGAAGAGAGATTTCTCTGTTCGTGCGGATCGGATTCTAGATCATAAAGCTCGTACAAGCCTAAATTCCTGTCGTGAATCAACTTCCAATGAGACTCCATAACCGCATCCAGATTGCCGTGGACGAACTGCGGCCATCGAAATTGACTGAACCCAAAGGGTGGTGGCCAACTTTCTTCAGCTTGACTCATCAAGATGGGAACGAGAGAGTGGCCGGCGTCAAATTTAGTTGACGGCAAGCCAACCCATTCGCGAATCGTTGCTGGAAGGTCAATCAACTCGACAACCTGGTCACAAACTCCAGCACTAATCCCGGTTCCCCGAAATGCCAAGGGCACATGAATCTGCTCGTCATAGAGGCTAGAGTTGTGCCCCACACCACCATGATCCTGAAATTCTTCTCCATGATCGGAGTGTAAGACCACAAGGGGTGAAGTCAGCTCGGCGTCGACAAAATCAAAAAAGCGTCCAAGACAGGCATCAGCGTGTTCAACCTCCTTGTCATAACGCTCTCTCAACGTCGCACCGGCCGACAAGTTGCCGCGATTGGTGAATGGTCCATGAGGGTCGAAAATATGCAGCCAAAGAAAAACGGGAGGAGCATCCTCTGCGCGATTGTTCAGCGCGCGAATCGCTCGTTCGACAACACGTTCACTCCGCCTCTTGCGAAGCTCGGAGTCATTGACAAAAACTTGGAAACCACGGGACAAGTGGGACTTTTCCAACTGAAAAAGATTGCCAGGAAAAGAAGTGAACGCCATCGTCTCGAACCCGGCCTCGGCCAAGCTCTCCGGAAGGTTCTCGCCTAAGGTAGCAGCCTCCGGACTCTCAAGATCAACAGAGGTCGGATATTGCCCAGCAAGGAATGAATTCACCGCATAGCGAGTCGAAGGAAATTGACTCCATGCCTTTGAGAAAGACAAGGAAGCCTTAAGGAAATTGTCCATAACGGGCGTCTTGGCATTCCCGCCAGCCAAGGCGTCGTAGCGCAGCGTATCGACTGTGACGAGAACAATGTCTTGGTGGCGTCGATTCGGAATCAATCGGTCCAAGAGCGCTGGCTCCATGGGACGCCTTCGTTGCAACCAACTCAGTTTTTCCCTATCAATCGGAATCCCGGAATCGCCCGACTCAGAACCCAAGAACTCAACAAACACGCGTGGGCTCAAGCGGGCACTGCGAAGCAAGGTCTCCCGCAGGAAAGAGGAGTGCAAGTCGACGATACCCAACAGAGCTACAAGAACCGACAGGACGCCGAATAGGATGTGAGCCAGGCCGAGCCGCCGCCAACGAGGATTCCAAGAGGCGACACCAACAAGACCGGCTGCAACGAGACCAAAGAACGCGAGGATGTCATGAGCCGCCAAGTACCTCCGAGCCAACATCTCACTACGGTCCAAGACGAAGCAAAGAACCGAGAAAACCAGAAGACCGAATCCCCAGACAAAAGGGATACGTCCCTTTTTGACCGATGCCCGCAAGAGGAGTCCACCCACCACCAGAACTCCAAATGCCAAAAGTAGAAGAGTCAAGATAAGCGCCGCAGGTTGCCAAGGCTGCTGTGAAATCCAATCGCCGGTAAATAGCTCTTCGACCCGTTGTTCGAGAAGAACCCAGACAATTCCCGCCGCCGGAACTGTCGCCCAAAAAGCCCTCCTTATGCCAATCAATCGACCAAGATAGGAGATGGGCAAAGCGAGGACATGACAGACCGCCCCCGCCGCAATCGCCACGAACAAAAAGACTGCCACCTCTGGCATTCGGAAGAACTGAAGTGATTCAACAATGAACCAAGCAACGGTCACGCCAACCCCAAAACCACTTGCAGCGTCAGACAATTTCTTGCTGGCCTTGTCTTTCCGATCCAAATTTCCTGTTTTGGCAGCCATGTTTCTTGCGATTGGGGAAGAACTACGAAATTGTGTCAGACGAAGGGAAAAAGAGAACAACCGTTCGACACTAGATATCAAGGAGCGGCAACACTGGGGAGGATTTTTGCGTCCTTGAGTTTCCAGTCGCCATCATCGATCAAGCCACAATCTATACGCCACGTTTTGGTGATAGGGATAGTCGAGGGCGAATCCATCTTGCCACGGGCCCAGATCACCCAAAACTCTAGGCGCGCGGAGCCTTTACCTTTGAGCCATTTGTGAGGCACACTAGCATAGACAGAGACACCATCTTTTCCGTATTGGGACAAGAAGTCTATGAACTCATCAGCGGAGTTGATGTCCGTGCCTACGACATGGAAATCGTCCGCACAAAGTTCTCGGAGTTTCTCCCACTCGCCTTCTCTGACCATCCAGGCTGCATTCTTGGGTAACTCGAAATAGGCGTTTGATCCCGTCGATTTGCTGATAATGAACTGAAGGGCAAGAGCAATGATCATGAGGAAGAAGACGATGAGCATCTTCTTCATCATCGAGTCCTTGCCTTTGTTCATGCGATTGAATGACTCCAGTTTCGCTCGAGCTGATCCGGGTCGACTTGAACTTCTTTCACTCATTCTTGTGGTCCTCAAAACTGGCAGAATGGTCTGCCGTCATTGCCGCCAAAACGCCTGGCTTTCGCGATCGCATCCATAGTGAACGTCTTGGCCAATCTCACAGCGTTTTCGTTTTCCATGCCGTTGACCAAGTTCGCGGTCACCGCGGCGCTGAAAGTACATCCAGTTCCATGGGGCGAATCACCAACGACACGATGGCTTTCTAGGTACTGCAACTCGCCATTTGTACAAACGACATCGACCGCCTTAGGTTCATCAAGATCTCCGCCGGTAATTACGACTGAAGGCCCCCAAGTTGATAGTTCTAATGCCATTTGCCCAGAAGTTCTTGTTTTGGGGGCCGATTGCAGGAGGACTTGAGCTTCCCTTAAGTTGGGTGTGATCATGGTCGCCAAGGGAATGAGAGATTCTCGAAAAACAGGAAGCGCGTCGAGGTCGAGCAGGCGAGTCCCGGACGAAGATACAATGACCGGGTCGATGACCAAAGGAATCCCCTCAA
Organism: Planctomycetota bacterium; assembly: GCA_024275615.1. Taxonomy (GTDB): domain Bacteria; phylum Planctomycetota; family DRQF01; genus S139-23. The sequence continues at coordinate 810 of JAJRYU010000134.1, read as the reverse complement.
GTGTTCCTGTCATGGTCTCAATCACCATATCGACCATTTCTTTCGAACTAAGCATGCCTAGTTTCACAACATCTGGACGCACATCCTGAGTGAGGACGTCAAGACGACGACGAACTGCGGAAGCGGACAAGGCGTTGACTTCATGAACGCCTCGTGTGTCTTGAACTGTGAGTGCCGTTGCCACGCCACACCCATGGACGCCATGAGCTTGAAAGACCCTTAGGTCCAACTCCAATCCTGCAGCACCGGTGGGATCGGAACCGGCAATCGTCAAGGCAACCTTCATGCTTCGTCAAAAAGCGGACCTTCCTCCGCTTTCATCGGCTCGAAACATTTACGACAACGTGCTTCGTATTCGGTGGTGCCGCCAAGAATGAGTCGCCCGGACGCTTCGATGAGACGTTGATTGCGATGTGCGGGTGCTGCGCAGTTGAGACAAATCGCCAAATTCTTGGTGATATATTCAGCCTCGACCAGAAAGTGCATCATCGTCTCAAATGGCTTTCCTTGATAGTCTTGTTCCAGCCCTGCAGCAATGACGCGGCGCCCTTCGCTTGCGAGATCTCGAGCCACTCTCACGGTATCCAGATCCAGAAACTGAGCCTCATCAATGGCGACGATCACAGTTTCATCTTTGAGATGATCAAATATCTCAGCGCCGGAATCGATCACGGTGGAGTCGATCTCCCGACCGTTGTGCGACACAACCTTGGTCTCGTCATAACGCACATCAAGGGCGGGTTTAAATATCTGGACTGGTTGCTTGGCGTATTGCGCACGGGTAATTCTTCGGATCAACTCCTCGGTCTT
>JAJRYU010000133.1 GCA_024275615.1 Planctomycetota bacterium | reverse complement strand
TGCTCCAGTGTTTTGCCAATGACTGGTGGCTCGTTGGTGACTGTCATCTCTCATCGTGAGAACGCCCAGACTCGGGCAAAAGCATACGAATCGTTCCAATGACCACAGTTCTGTGGCAAACTCTCTCTTGGCTTGGGATTTTTGGGTGAGGGGTGTGGAGAGGACAGGCGTCATGTTCAAATGGAAGATGGTTTTTTGTCTGTTGTCCTCTTTTGTGCTGGTCATAGCGAAATGCCATGCCCAGGTTCCCACCTACAGTGTGTACGGCAACGCGCCCATTGACAATTTTGGCCGCCAAATTGCTGGCGTTGGGGATATTGATGGAGACGGTTGCGACGACTTTGCGGTAGGAGCGTTGGGCTTCAACAGCTCCGGGCAGGTTACCGTCCATTCAGGCCAAAATGGGGCCATCATTTACACTCTTGATGCCGCAAACCCTGGCGATCGATTCGGCTTTAGCGTCGCGGGCTTGGGTGATTTGGACAATGACGGAACTCCCGACATCATTGTCGGGGCCGCTTGGGAAACCACCGGATCGGGGACTGGCTACGTGAAGGTCTTTTCTGGGATCGATGGCTCAGTGATTTACACCCTATTCGGCGATAATCCCGGGGACTCCTTTGGTAGTGCTGTCGCTAGTATCGGCGACGTTGATGGAGACCTTATCGACGACTTTGTTGTCGGCGCCTACGGCTCAAGTGCCGGCGGGACCAACCATGGTATGGTGCGAGCATTTTCAGGGTTTGACGGCAGCACACTTTATTCTGTTTCGGGCAGCATTGTAGATTCAGGTTTCGGATGGTCGGTGGACGGGACAGGAGATGTTGACGGCGACGGCATTCCCGATTTTGTCGTTGGAGCCCCAGGGTTTGATTATCCCGCCGTCCTGACAGGCAGCGCAAGTGTTCACTCGGGCTTGGACGGCACCTTAATCCATGTTTTGACCGGCATTGATCCTAACTCGAAATTCGGTCTTTCCGTCGGTGGTGCCGGTGATGTGGATGCTGATGGATTTCTTGACATTGTGGTTGGTGCTCCTCAAGAAGACGTGGGTTTTTCCTTGTTCGAGGGGGTGGCGCGGGTCTATTCCGGTATGACCGGATTGGTGCTGTACGAGTTTTTCGGATACGGACCTGTGGCCCTTTTCGGCACAGACGTCGACTGTGCCGGCGACTACAATAGCGATGGCTATGATGATATTGTGGTTGGCGCGCCATCGGCACAAGACGGTCCCTACCTAAGTCTTGGGAGCGTTCGCGTTTACTCCGGGAAAGATGGATCAATTCTGAAGCTCTTCTACGGCGACAACACATCATCTGCGTTTGGCTGCGCTGTTCATGGAGGATCGGATCTTAATGGCGACGGTCTCGTCGATGTCTTGGTTAGTCGATTGGCAGCCCTTGCTGTCGATGCGTTCACCAAACGGGAAATAGGCGAATTCATGCTCGGATATCCGCCGGTTGGTCTCGTCGGGCATGTGGTGAGGAATGCTCAAGACATAAACAACGATGGCTTGAATGACATCATGCTGTCGACAACGACAACAGGTTCAGGAGTCTTGCGCCGCGCGGTACGCTTGGTTTCTGGCGTCGATGGCGCGACATTGATGCAAATCAGCGGCAACCCAGGTGATCAGCTTGGATTCGCCACTTGCGCCCTTGGCGACATCAATGGTGACGGTCACAGCGATATTTTGGTTGGGGCTCCCCAGCTCTCCTCCGCATCTTTGGCACCGGGATATGCCAAGGTTTTTTCTGGCAAGGACGGCACCGTCCTTTTCAGTCATGCCGGCACCAATCCAGACGATGCCATGGGGGCTTCCGTGTCCGCCGCGGGAGATGTTAACAGCGATGGCGTAACAGACTACGTCGTCGGCTCTCCAGGCGATGACACTTTTGGTTTCAACGCCGGTCGCGCCAATGTCTACTCTGGCAGCGATGGCAGCGTGCTTTTTTCATTCCATGGTGATGCCACGATCAAGTTCACGGGACTTGCCGTGAGCGGCGCTGGCGATACCAACAACGACGGGTTCGATGACATCATGGTCAGCGGATCAAATAGTTCTCAAGGATGCCTCCGCATTTTCTCTGGCCTCGACGGCAGTCTTTTGCACTCCATTGTGGCGGGACCAGGAATTCTGCTTCAAGGTCAAAATTTGAGTGAACTTGGTGACGTGAATGACGACGGCTGTGACGATTTCATCGTCGGTGAGCCCGAAGCTGCTACCAACGGTCCCGGCTCCGGACGAGTAAGGATCTTCTCGGGCATCGATGCCAGCTTAATCTACTCATACAATGGAGACTCCCCCCAAGATCGTTTGGGGACTGCCGTCAGCAATGCTGGAGATGTCAACGGTGATGGCTACTCCGACATGATCATGGGTGCTCCAAACGCACACACCATGGGCGAAGCCCGGGGTAAAGTCCTTATTGTCTCGGGAATTGACGGCAGTATTATTAACAGTTCTTTTGGTGCCACACCGTTGGGATCTTGGGGTGCCTCAGTTGATGAGGCCGGCGACTTGAACCAAGACGGATTTGCCGACGTTATTGTCGGCCACCCTGGCGGGGCGAACCATGGCCTTGCCCGCATCATTTATGCTGAAACACTCCCTATTCTGAGGTATTCCTCGGGCTCGGGGGGCGAAGAGCTCGACTTGGATTGGTTTCCAGACGGTGGAGATATCCACGCTTTGTCTGGCACGCTCTCTTGCACTGGTGCCAGTCCTGGTGGACTGGGGGCGGTGGGTGTCAGCTTGGCGCGAGACGATACCCTCGTCTTTGGCCTTCCCTTGCTTCTCGCAGTCGATCAGACGAATCTCATTTACTTTGGAACTTTTGGATTCGGGATTGCCGGAGACTTTGTCTTGCCGAACGTCTCCCGTCAGAACCCCTACATCGCCGGATCTCTCATTCATATCCAGTATTTTGAGACCAGCCCCGTGGGCCGTAGCTCAAATGGTATTCGCTTATTAACTTCACCCTGAGGGATCATGGGAGGGCGCAAGCCCAAAGTGAAAGCGGCGAGTTTCGATTTTGATGACGACGAGCGTGTAGATGGTGACGTGCCAAGACGGGGCAGAGGCTAACAGCTACAAGTCGAAACGAATGTAAACCACTCTGCTCTTGGTGTTCAGCGCCACTTGCTTTTTGTGTGATTCCGGTTCTGCTTGCTCTTCTCGTCGATACCGGAAAGTGACTTCAAACTTCCCGTTTTGAAGTCCATCGACAGTAGCAACTCCCAACTCGTTTGTCGTAGCAGAAGTATCAAGAAAGGACTGGTCAGTCTTGCGCACGAAGATGATCTGGTCTTTGAGGGGTTTGCCCGCGACGGTTACCGTGACGACGATCTTGGCGGCCTCCTCCAAGACAATGTCGGCAGTTCTAACTTTCTCATCCTTGTCTACGACAACGTTCTTCAGCACCGATGTTGCGTAGTTTTTTGTCTCAACCGACAAGTTGTATTGTCCGGGTTCAACGAACTTGAAATGGAAGATTCCTTGGCTGCTGGTTTTTCTGCTCTTGTCGCCCACGGCTGGCCATTGCGATTTTGAATTCTTCCTCAAGGATTTCAGCAGTGAGCTACTCACGGCGCTGAATTGGTCTTCTACTTGGTCGCCAGACTGCTTGATGGCGTACACCCGGGCACCTCCTACAGCCACCCCCTGACTGTCGATCACCCGGCCAGAAATCGTACTTCCTGGAAGATCAAAATTGACCTGAATCTGTTGACCTTCGGTGAGGCTCAGTTGCTTTGTTTGGCGGGTTGGTGAATCCGCTACTATGACAGTGACTTGGACCTCACCAGCGCTGAGCCCCAGGAGCTCAAAAGTTCCGTCTTGGAGTGTTTTGGTTGTTTTTCCTCGTGCGGCAAAAAATACTCTTTTGCCCTTCGTGACAGCAATCTTCACATTGGCCAGAGGCGCTCCGCCAGATCTTACTGTGCCAAAAACCCGGATTGGCACCATCAGACGCAGATTAATGGCAGAGGTTTGGCCAGCTACCACGGTGACAGGCTGGGTTTCATTTCTAGCTTTGAAGAGGTCGCGGAACCCGGAGGTCATGTTGCCACTGTTTCGAAGTGGAGGAATAGCGTGGGCGTCATAAGTCGCGCTGAGTAGGCCTTTGACCTGGAAAACCCCTTTGGCATCCGCAATTGCCGTGACACGTCTCTTGAATCGATTGAGGTCAAAATGTGACCTCACCATCGGGTCGGACATCTCTTTGCGCGGGATTTGCCGTATTCTTGGGGTCAAAATCGCAGTTGCCCCGGGAGCCGCGGAGCCATCAGCATTGCTAATGACACCAGTCACTGTGCCTCCGCTCTCGAGCACGATCTCTAGTTCTCTTCCTGGGTTGTCTTCAGAAACGTGAACTCCGATTTCTTCTCGGTCTATGTAGCGTTTGTGCTTCACCGAGAGAACGTAGTCGCCGTCTGGAACCCCGGTGATCGTGAATGCCCCTGATTCGGAAGAACGCCCAAGTCCGCGAAAAGACTTTACCAAGTTCTTGCGACGTCGCTGCAACTCCGCTCCAATGACCTCAAAGGACAAACTAGACGCATCAAGATCCCAGGGAATGGGGCGACCAGCTTGCACTTGCAGGACCGCTTGAGGGATAGGGGCTCCTGACTGGTCAACCACGACCCCCGTAATGCTCAACCCGCGATCAACTCTGACCTCGACCGCGCGTAGCTCCCCTGGTTCAAGTTTCTCGATTCTTACGCTCTGACGTTTAATGCCCTGGCCATGGACCGAAAACCGCAAATTTGACGTCGAGAAACCGTCGATCATGAAGAAATTGTCTGCCGCTTCGAATCCAGCGGTTGTGGCAGCTTTGCCCCCTATCGCCACCCGAGGACGAGGTTTAGGAAACCACATGTCCGTTCGAGTTGTTGTAATTTTGAAATGATCAACTCCTAACCCATCATCTTTGTTGACGACGTACCCGCAGATGCGAGCGGGCGGTAGCAAAGTGACCACAATCTCTTCGGTGTCCGGCCGAACTTCGACCATGGGAGGACTCATGAAACCTGCCTTGTAGACTTTGACTTTGACGTTCTTCTTGGTGGGAAGGCCCACCACCAAGAACGTACCGTCAATAACGCTCTTTTTGGTGTTTCTGGCGTCAATGGGAACGCCCGGGGGGCCGGTCGTCGCAGCGCGAAGAAAGCAATCGACACGCGCTCCTTCAAGCGGCCTACCCGCTTGGTCTTGAACGTGAACTAAGATTGTCCTTCCCGCTTGCATGGTGATGGACAGGAAATCGCCCCGGTTCAACCTGCGGCCCACTTCACCTCGGACTCGCCGTACACGAACGAAGCCAGGGGCTGTGACATCCAAGTCGATCTTGCCAATGTCCAAACCAAGAATCTCAAACAGACCATCAGGACCAGATGTGACCGTCTTGGTCTGTTCTTCCATACGTGTCATCGCGAGGCGCATCGGACCTTGACCAGCGACGACGATGGATAATCGAATCGTCGCCCCCTCGATGCCTTGGCCATTGGCATCGACAACTCGGCCGCGGAATGTGGCGCCTCGCTCAAGGACGATGTCACCCGTGTCGCAATAGCCATCGGCATCCAAAGTGAATCCCTTGCGACTTGTCGTGTGGTCACTTGACTTGAAGAACAAAGAGAGTGATTCGGAGTTGGGAAATCCTTTGATTTCGAACTTGCCGTTGGCCAGACTTTGCGCGGACCATTGGCTTCTTGTCCCAAGCGTCAATCCGAGTGGACGCGTGTTGACATAAACCATGCAGTCTTTGATCGGCAAACCACTTGAGTTGATAACACGGCCGACAACAGCGCTTGAGGCTTGTGCCTCTGTATCGTTGAGCTGGAGGATAGATTCTTCGCCATTGATTCCCGGATCACGACGGCTTCGTCTGATTTCTCTTGTATCAGCCTCAGTGGAAATATCCGATCTGTCCAAATCACTCGTTATCGATTCTTCTTGGAATTGGAAGAACAGGAAACCAAGAGCCAAAACAAAGATCACGATGAGAGCCGGGATAGGTCTGTTCATTTGAGCACTCGTCATGAGAATCTGGGTGATGACTACAAATACGGCGTAAGACTATACACAGTGTTACTGACTATTTGAGATTCCTTCCTGCGAATCAAATACTCAACCGACTTTCGAACTGTACAGACAACTCCGCTATCCTCGACGGTCTATTTTTGAATTCGTGACGCGTTGTCGTTATTTCTTAGCAGAGAGCGCTATTGCCTGTGGCCCTTTTGTCGTCAAGTATTCTCGCAGTGACGTAACAATTTCTACAAATCGCTGTAACGTATCGACATCTCATGCAGAGAAGGGGCACTATGAATGAAGAAACTCTCCACAAGTTGATGTCTCAATATCGCAAGACGGGCAGCGCTGACGACCTAGGATCGCTCTTCGATGAAGTCGCTCCATCTCTTTTTCAGGCCGCTCTCCATCTTTCCTCTGATCCGCAAGGGGCAGAAGATCTCTTACAAGACTCCTTTCTTGCCATCATGGGATCGATGAACAGATGGAATCCAAAGAAGAAAGCGTCGCCTTGGCTCACTGGGATCCTCAAGCGCGAGGCTCAAAATAACGGCCGTCGGGATCGCAGGCGTCCGGTTCCAGAAAAATTGCCTCAATGTGATTCGATTTCGCCATCGGTCGCCACGGAAAACCTCGAAGTAAATTCGATGCTTCGCGATGCCGTAGACGCGCTCCCTGAGTTGTATCGCGATGTTGTCGGCCTGGTGCTAGCTGAAGGCGCAGCTCCTGCCGAAATTGCAGCGCGGCTCAACTCATCTCCAGGGACAATCCGCACTCGTCTACATCGCGGTATTGCGTTGCTTCGTCAGTCGCTACCAGCAAGTGTTGTCGTTCCAGCAGTCTTGCTCTCCTTTCAGAATACAAGTTTGGGCGCCGTTCGTTCGTCTATCTTGGCCCAGACACTTCCAGTTAAACCAGCGATCTTCACACCGGTTATGTTAGCCAAATTGTCTGCAGCGGTTGTGGGCGTGGTCCTTGTTGTAGGCACGGTGGTGCAGACAGGTGATTTTCTCAACGACAGTGCTGAAGATAGGTTGATTGAAACGGTTTTTGTCGAATCCGATCGGCAGACGGCAACAGATACGAAGGAACCGGCGAAAATTGCACGCCGTGTCCAGGGGAACTCCTTGGTGAATGAAACCCAGGCATCTGCGAGGGAAAATTCAGCCAAGACCGTTGCCAAAGTGAAGGTCAGCTCGGCCCAGCCTCAGGGAATTCGGCGCGGCAGTTTTGCCATGCACTATCATCAAGGATACTCCTTTGGGCGCGACGAACTCGCTCCCAAGGCTGCCGCTGACATCTGGTTCAAGACTTGTGCAGGCGGCGTCTCAAGTATCACTTATTCATCAACCTTTGGGATTGCACGCTACCCAAGATCAATCGGAACGATGCGTATTGATGACGTTGAATGCAGCGCCGATTGCTATTTCCGCAGCGTGATCTCCCTTGATGTCGAGAAGGCGAAATGGGAAACAACATCCAATTGTGACTCGCGTACCGGCCATAGCGAAGTTTTCGTGGTTAGGACGAAGGGGGGAGGTTACGCCCTTTGCGCCGTACGTGAACGCCTCGAAGGCGCCGGTTGGACCAAAAAGAAGGTCGTTGTTGACTATGTCTGGAATCCGCAAGCTCCGGTTTTCTACGATGATCGAACCTGGAGCAAGGAGGTAAGCGGATTCGCCATCGATATGGACGCATTCCTGACGGATCCTGCTCTTGAGGCCATCTATCAGAAGACTGAAGATCAAATCGCGAGGCTTGAGGGTCTTATCGCCAAGTACGAGAACGACTACGCAGCAAGCTATCTACAAGGTCGCGTGGGTGTCGTGCTTTATAACGAACTTGCGACGAAACAGACGCCGGACTGGCGACTGGCTACTCGGTATTCAACAATCGATTTCTCGAAGAAGCGCTCTGAACATACCAGTCGAAACAGGTGGGCGGCAGACTTTGAGTATCAGATCTACGGCAAGAACAACATCCGTCTGTGCACCGTGACTGATGATCGTAGCGTCGGATGGGCTCTTGGGAACCGTGAATTTGGCGCTTGGACGGCGACCGAAATCGGCAGGATGAAACCAAAGAAATGGCTGAGTGCTTCCCCTGGCGACCTCTTTCTTCTTCACTCACTCGATTCTCGTGTCGACCGTTGGACCGAGGTCAAAATCCTTGCGGTCATTGACAAAAAGGCCATTGTTTTCGCCTGGAACTCGCTTACCGATGCCACCGCTCTGGACGAGATCAAGGCAGCCCTGCGCGACCCCGACTCTGAGATGAAGCGCCCAGAGGTGCGCATTCAAATCCGAGGTGGGGCTGGTGGTGGAAACCCCAACCGCGCCTTCTTTGACGGCACCACGAATGCCCGCGTTGATCGGATTGCCGCAGCCCCTTTTGACACCCAATCACCTGTCAAGATCTCCGAGAGCCATCGAGCATGGATTGAAGGTGGACTCATTCCTTACGGCAAAGTCTGGGTTGTGACACGTGTCGATTACGATGGGACTTGCAAAGGCGATAGTAATGGTCATGGCGAGATTCTTGTGAGAATTGGTGGCCAGGAAGTCATCAAATTCAAAAACAAAACTCAGAGAGAAACAGGATCTTGGGAAGGGCAGATCACGTTGAGACCCGGTGAAGAAGAAAAATGCTTCGTCCAGATTGCCAACTCCAGTAGCGTGAATGTCATCGTCCGAGGCTACTTCAAAGACAACTAAGACGACGTCAAAAAAGTTGATCGAGCCCATACACCTCCGAAGGGATCCCGTGAGTTGTTGATCTATGTTGCCTCAGTATCTTGTCGATGACCTTGATGAGCATTCGGCGTAGGACTGCGGTCCCGATTGGCGTCGACGTCGCAAGATCGTACCAGGTGCATTCTTGGATCAGGAATTTGAGTGGGCCCACGATGGATGAACTTCACAGGGCCAAGGACAAGGGCGATAAGTGGGGCATCAGTCAGATTCTTGCTATTTTTTCGGGACACATCAGCAACAGTTCGTTCAGCTCATGGCGCACGTGCGCCACGTGAACTGCTGTAGAAATCAGCTAGGACGATGTCGCCATCTACTCGGAATCAGAATAGTCTGACTTCAAGGCCGTTTGTTGCGCCGTAGGGGAATTGGCTATCGAATCCTTGAATGTAGATGCGAATACCGGTGAGAAACGCAGTCTGGATAGAAGACGGGAAACTCATGGTGCCATCGAGTTGGAAGGTGAACGGGAAATTGATGAAGAGGAGGCTGGGGTCAGTATTGAGTAGAATAGGAAGACCCAAGAAGTTGAGTTCGCCCGGAGCGAAACTGGCAGCCACGACTCCGGTGTCAAAAGGACCAGCGCCTTCGATGACAATCGTACCAGCGGTACGATTGTTTGCTGCCCCTGGTTGCCAACTCAAGTCACGGTTGGTGGGCGGAAGGTTGCTTGAGCCATAGGAAAGTGTCCCGCCGATGCTGAGAACTCGGATGGCTCCGCCAAGGAATTGGTTGGTGGAGCTATTGGGCTTGGCGGCAGCGAAATCAGCGAATCCGTCGCCGTCTATGTCCCCAAGGCCGATCATTTGGGCGCCGAACTGCCCGCTCGATTCGAAGTCGTCAACATTCTCGATGAGCGCTCCTGTTGCCCCGAGGCGCAAGGACACCAACGCCGTATCAGCGGCAGGGCCGTCG
>JAJRYU010000132.1 GCA_024275615.1 Planctomycetota bacterium | reverse complement strand
GGCAAGACTGTCAGCAGAATTTGGGCGCAATTCCAAGCTCGCTTCGAGTGACTTGATGGCCAAAGCCAACTTCTCTTGCTTTGCCAAAGCAATGGCCAAGTTGTAATGAGCCCAGTAGGATTTAGGATTGATTTCAATGCATCTGCGAGTGGCTGACACCGTATGTGAAAGATCGGTCTTGGTGGTGGATAGACCGCTGTGGTACCAAGACAAGGCTGAGTTGGGCCAGAGGGTCTCAAGGACATCCGCAGTGGCACCCGGCCGTTCGGTTTCCGTAAGGGATTCTGCAACCGCGAGATTGAATAGGTAGGATCGCCTGACAACGGGGCTGGCACCGACAGCCCTGATCAAGTAATCATAGGCTTCTCGGAAAGCTGCTCGCCCCACGCTTGAATTGTCAGTGTACTTGGTACCTCTTGCACCGGCGTCTGCGCCCGCCAAGAACCACATGAGAGCGCCCTTTATGGGAGGTGCCGATGACAAAAGGGCAGCAGCTTCAGCTTTCTTGCCGAGTTTGGTCAGGACGTTTGCTTTAGAGCGCGCCAAGACGCCAGGATTGGGAAGCACTTCTTCGCATTCTTCAAGTACTCTCAGCGCATCCTCGGCTTTGCCTTGGTTTAGATAGGCAATGGATAAACCAGCAGCCGCCTCCGCAGAAGCATGGTTGAGCTTGAGTGCTGCTTCAAAAGATTGGACCGCCTCCGCTTTGTCGCCATATTGTACCTCGAAGAATCCGGTCTCAAGAAACCCCTCCACCTCTTCATTGAGCAGCACCAGTTCTTGGGCTTTCACGTCCTCGCGATGATTCACATACCAAACGCCTAATGCGGAGACTGTCGGTAGGCCCAGGATGATTGCGCAAAGGAGGGAAGCAGCAGCGGGGCGACGTTTGGCCCAACGCCAGGCTCGGCCAAGGGCAGAGACCTTTTTGGCTAGGATAGGTTCGCCTGTTCGTACGCGGCGCAGATCTTCTGCCAAGTCGGCAGCAGTCTGATAGCGTTTGTCTCGGTCTTTGTCCATGGCGCATTGCAGGACGACTTCTAAGTCTGCGGGAATCTGGCGGTTGAGCTTGCGGGCAGGCTGAGCTTCTTTGGACAAGATGGCTTGGTAAAGCGATTCTCTTGTTGGTGCTTCGAAGGGGCGCTTCATTGTCAGGCACTCGTAGAGTGTGACACCCAGAGAATAGATGTCCGAGCGGCGGTCGAGTTTGACTCTTCGTCCGGTGATTTGCTCGGGCGACATGTAAGCAGGCGTGCCGAAGAGGTCGCCGGTTTGGGTGAGGCTGGGGCCAGCGTCGTCGGAATCATCGTGGGCCAAACCAAAGTCAAGTAAGATGGGCTCATGGTCTTTGGTGAGCATGATGTTGCCGGGCTTGATGTCGCGGTGAATGATGCCGGCTTCGTGAGCGGCATGCATGGCAAGCGCGATCTTTTCGAAAATAGCGATGGTGCGGTCGAGTTCAGGGCGGTCGATGGAAGACGAGCTGGTTTTGCTTGTTGGTTTGGAGGAGGTGTCGGTGTCGTCTTCATCATCGTCGAAGGACATGAAAGAGCTTGGATCGTTGGCCGTGGCATCGGAGCCTAGCCGTGAAAGACGATCGCCAAGAGTTTCGCCTTCGACGTAGCGCATGGCGATGTAGGGGATGCCTCCGGCAATGCCGGTGTCGTGAACACCGCAGATTCCCGGGTGTTCCAGTTTGGAAGCTAAAGCGGCTTCTCGTTTGAAACGAGCCAAGTGGGATTCAGCACCAGGGGCTAAGCCGGTTAAGACCTTCAAGGCGACCTTCCGCCCAAGGCGTGTATCTTCCGCCAACCAAACCACGCCCTGGCCACCGCGGCCGAGTTCTTTCTCGATTCGGTAGGGGCCGATGTGGTCGCCATCAGTTTCTGGGCTCTCGCCTTCATCGTCACCACGGACTTCAGCGAGGGCACCCAGATATTCGCTGGCAATCGTCTCGTCATTCCCAGGGAATTGTTGCAGGTAGTCGGCAAGACTCTTCTCATGGCCTGCATCCTGGTCAGCCCAGAAGCGTTCCAAGAAAACAAGAGCCAGGCGCTCAGCATTGGGGTCGTTCATCTTTGTTTCTCCATCCTTACCTGATTGGCGTCACTGGAATCGGACAAGATTGTTGAAAATCCCATTATTTCTGATCTTTGAGGGCCTGTCTGAAGCGTTTGAGTGTCGCTTCAGCGCCAGCGATGACTTGGGTGTTTTGATTCTGGGTCTTCAATAGAACGAGAATCTCCTCTCGAATCTTAATTGCGTCACTGATTGCGGAGGATTTGAATAGGGCGAGGGCAAGTGTGTCAAGGATACCCCAGTCTTGACGCCTTGTGAGCTTTACAGCTTTGCGGGCCAAAGGGATGGCACCTTTTGCGTCCCAATAGGCGGGATCACCATCGGGGTTAACTTTGATCCAAGCGAGTGTGTTGTATGAGTATGCATGATTGGGATCGAACTTGATCGCAGTCTGACACGACTTGATTGCTTGGTCGAGTTTGCCCTGTTGCATGAAGACGACACCCAAATTTATGTGAGCCAAGGCAAATTTTGGATTGGCAGCGATGGCACTCTTGTACCACTTCATTGCTTGGTCGAGCTTTCCTTGTTTCCACAAGCCATAACCCAAGCTTAGGTGTGCCTTTGCCAATTTTGGGTCGGCAGCGATGGCATATTGGTATGATTTGATTGCCAAGTCCAATTCGCCTTGCCGTTCCAATAGAAGGCCAAAATCAAGGTGTGCGATAGCCAACTTGGGGTCGAGTGCGATGGCATTCTGATAAGATCCTTTGGCCAAGTCGAAGTTGCGTTGCCGCTCGTACAGGCCACCCAGCAGGTTGTGAGCTAGCGCATCCTGGGCATCAACCTTTATGGCCTCTTGGCACGCCCTAATCGACGACTCTATCTTGCCTTGTAGATGAAGAGCGATGGCCAAGTTGAAATGATTGAACGAAACGTTGGGGT
>JAJRYU010000131.1 GCA_024275615.1 Planctomycetota bacterium | reverse complement strand
GTCTCGCCAAACTCGACGGGCAGAACATCGAACAACCCTAGTCGTCCGCAACGAACGACATTCGCCGTTGTTGCCGATTCAAGCACAATGATGATGGGTTTGTCCTGGCAATCGGGAAGTTCTTGCATGCCCCGGAGCAATGATAATATGTGCTCATCGCCTTGACTGACGCCGATGACGGCTCCTTGGGTCGAGTCGTCCACAAATCCCCTTATCAATTCAGCGATTGTCTCACAGTCTTTGGGACTGGTGCCAAGCTGCTCAAGGATCTTCTCTTTCATGGCTGAAGACGCTGGGTAGAAGATGAAGTCGCCCGAATCCGAAACCTTCCCGTCTTCTGGTGTTGAATCGGTGTTGAGAGTAAGAGCGCTGGCGAAGCAGGACTTGATCAAATCTGGCGAAATCACGATGAATCCTGGAGTCGCAGCTGTGTTCCCCACGGTCACCGTCATTTCTGCGACCAGGCGTGGGTCGGAGCCGAGTGGGTCTTCGCCACTGACCCATGCAGACATGGACAAGAAATCGAATCCCGCGGGAGCGAGATCGCCGCTGCAATGAGGAGCCATGGCTTCGATGAGACCAGCCGCGAGTTTTTCCTGGACCTGTCCCAAAGTCGTTTTCTCTTGGTCAGAAAAGGGGCCCTTGTCGGCCAGGCGCTCTTTGAAGGCATCTTCATCATCTTCAGCGGGCCGACTCAGGGCGAGAGCGCTTTCCTTGCCGCAGACGAAGAGGAATTGTCCTTCGGTTTCGGCAACGGCAATACCCCAAGACATGGCATCGGCAGGGACCAAAGCGCGGATATCGGCTTCTTCCTTGAGCGCCACTGACGAGATGTCGATGTTCAAGGTGTGGCCGGTTTCGGCAGCGATTTGGGCGGCCATCGCACTGGTCGTTTGTCCCAGACAAGCGTCCAAGGCCTTGATCTCGGCGTCACTAAAGTCTATTTCTTGAGCCATGGAGTCAGTTCCAAGTTCTTGCAATTCAAGGGGATAGGAGCTGAGCCACAGTGGATATGACAAAAGCCCGCATCTTTGCTTTTACTATATCGGTTGTTCTTGTGGGATTATGTGAGTTTCATGACCGGTTTCGACAAAAAGCCAAAGCGAGACTTCGAGGCAGACTGGCGCGCTCGTTTTGACAGATTCGCAGCTCGGGGCGGGAGCGAAGCCACGGTTTCCGGTTGGTCCGAACATGGTTTGGCCCGCCGGATGCGCGCTATCAGTCTCTGCGTCGAGCGCCACCCACCACAAAGTCGGGCGAAGATTGTCGATCTTGGGTGCGGCACAGGTATCTACTGTGACACCCTCAAACAGATGGGTTATCAACCAATCGGAGCGGACTTTTCTTTGGGTATGCTGAAACGTGCCCAAGAAGTCACCGCAGACGTACCGCTTTGTGCGGCGGACCTCAATGCGTTGCCCTTTCGCGATCAGCAGTTCGGCGGTTTGGTCAATGTTGGTGTTCTCCAGCATCTAAGTACTATCGATTGTGCCCTCAGCGAAATGAGTCGAGTCCTGGAGCCAGGGGCGATGGCCTACATCATCACGCTAAACCGTTGGTCGTTTCATGCCGTCGCAGCCTCAATTCTTGGCACACTAAGAGCGTGGCGAAAAGGCCAATGGCGTCCACAAAAACATGCGGTCCGAAGAAGTGTCGGTGTGCTCCGGGCCGAGGCGAGCACGGCAGGATTTGTGCACATCGAAACAGTCGGCCTCTACCTTTTTCCTCTGGGTCTTGGGTGGTTGGAATCCCTACTGGATCGTTGCGATTTTCTAAAGATGCCAGGGTCGAAGCGCCCGGTGTTTCTCTTTCTGGCCAACGCCTACCAAGTCGTTCTGCAAAGAAGATAACCGCGGCTCAACCTCATCACATGGCGCAAGAACGATGCCAACCTTCATACCAGGTCGGGAGGCAATCTTTCCGGCGTCCTTGGCTAACTCCCACTGACCGGTTTCGCAATGACGATCGGTTAGTCTAACCTTTGCGGACGTAGGTGTTTGCGCTGGGATTCTCCAATCATTTCAACAAAGATTGCCATAGTTTGATGACACCGGAGCTGCGCCCAGATAGGATGAATCTCTCAGTCGTCTTGAGAGATACCCTATGTCACGCAAACTTGTTTTGATCGTTCTTTGCCTGTGGATTTCTCTGCCCATTTTCGCTCAAGAAGATGCGGAGAAGTTTGATCGCACATTCACAAAGATTCAAAAAAAGGCGAAGAGAGCGCAGTGGTCAAAAGTACAGAAGTTGCTCGACACCGTCCTCAAGGAACACGCCACGGCACCCTACCTCATGGCCAAACGTCGCGAGCTTCTTGAGTACCTAGAGCGTTGCGCTTTTCACAGCGAGTATCCCGACGCCAAACCCAAGGACGTCGTCTCCGGCGATCTCGTGTCTTACGATCCTCGCAAAGGCAAGATCAAGATTGTCTATACCGAGAACCTGCGTGATTTTGAGAAAGGTGGCGCGATGCGTGTCCACCCTGCCAAACTTGTTGGACCGACAACCATCATTTTTTCTGGCAGTCGGCATCCCAAGGGCAAAACATTGAGTGCCCTTGTGGATAGCACCAACAAACTTGGATACGCGGTGATTTTTGGATGCGATCAAGAAGGCGACGCTTGGTACCCCGCCAGAATTCGCCGCAACAAAGGTGGTGGTTGGCAGGATGTTGACGTCAAGGAGATGTCCCCTGTTAAGGGCGGCAAGAAGTGTATCCTGAAGATCAAAGTTAGTGCTGGTGGCATTAACGTGGCCTACAACAATCGTGGTTTTTTGGCCGCTAAGAAGAAGCGGGGGTACTGGGGTTATTGGGGTATTGACCGCAACTCCGCTATCGAAAAGATCACTTTGTCAGGAACAGTTGAGCCTTCCTGGATCAAAGGGCTTATTGACAAACGGCGCCAAGAAGACTTGGCCCGATTCAAGTCAGACTTCAAGCTGAAACAAGTCGCACCGCCCTGGCTCTTGAGTGAAGCCGTGCCAGTCGCCGTTGCTGGGAACAAGGCCACCCGGGTCTATCCCGGAAAACTCGACATTCGCCAGAGGAATGATCTCAAGAGGATTTATCGCTGGAGTAAGGTGGGGGATTGGAGCTCGGCTCTCAAGGCAGTCAACGATCTGCCTCCGTCTTTTCCCTTGGTCACACGCCACTGGTTTTTAGCTCTCTGCAACAGCCGGTTGAACCAGCCAGCGGACGCTTTGCGGGAGGCCGATGTTGTCTTGGCATTAGATGCGACCTTTTTCGATGCCGGTGTCATTCGCGCCGAGTCCCTAGCGGCACTTCTGCGGCGCAAGGAGTCCCGTTCCGCCTGGCGCGCGCTGGTCAAGAGCTATCCCGGAGAAGCCTATCCCTATGCCGAGCTCGCTAGGCTCTTGCTTACCGACTATCAACTTGCCGAAGCCGGAGACGTCCTCAAAGATGCTGCGGCCCACGGCCATCGCTCTCGTCGGATCAAGGGCCTGGAAGAGATGCTTTTTCGCGCCAAGCATGGCCCCCGTTGGGAACGAGTTTTTGTCTCCAAATCTCGCCACTACGAGGTCCACACCGACATTGATAAGAGCACGGCCCAAGCTGCCACCAAGACCTTAGAGACAGCCTACTTGGCGTATTCGGCCTACATGGGTCGAGTCAAGAAGGGCGAAGAGCGTCGTTTCAAGGTATACATTTTTTCTGGAGAAGCCGGCTATCATGGATACGTGCGCAGCTTGATTGGCGCCCCTTCGACACACACAGCGGGGCTCTACTTCCCTCTCCTTAAGCAGCTATTGATTTGGAACTTGCCTGATCGCAAGAGTATGTTGAAGACTGTGCAACACGAAGGCTTTCACCAATTCGTCGACAGTATTACTGGTGAGATGCCCAACTGGCTCAACGAAGGGACTGCCGAATACTATGAAACCGCAACAAGCGGAAAATGGACCAACACGCCGATCAGGAAAGACCACCTTGACCAACTCAAGGGCGGGGTTGGCAGTCTCAGCAAATTCGTTCGTATCAGCTATCGCGATTTCTATGGCAACGCGCCCTACAATTACGCTCGGGGCTGGGCCTTGGTCTATTTTCTTCGCCACTCCACGGCAGCGAACAAGAAAATCTTGCTCTCTCTCCAGGAGAAACTGAAGAGTCATGTGCCGAAGAAGCAAGCCATCGAAGAAGTTTTTGGTCAACTCAATATGGCCGCCATGAAAACCGAAATGGAATCTTTCCTCACAGGACTGCGCAAGAAATAGTGATTAACCCACAAGCCTGAACGCCCCCTTCTCGACGTTTCTATTGAGTAACGCAAGTCTGCTTTCTTCCCTCCTTGCACACGGATTGAGCGGCAAACTGGCGGTTTGAATGAATCCGTGTCTGGCACAGGAGTTGCTTTTTCCCCAGTATCACCCCTTTGCTCGTTGGATCATTTTGACAGTGGAGAGCAAATCATGTGTTTATTGAGGAGAGGCATTGTAAATGCCATAGTCGTCTTTTTGTGTGTCAGTAGTTCGAGTACGGCCTCGGCCAATCAGGATCTTCAGCGGGCAGTGCATCCTGGTTTCTCCCGTATTCAATGTGCTAGCTTGGACGACGTCGATGGCGATGGTTTCGAAGACTACGTCGCCGTGGACATGTACGAATGGAATGCAGCACTGACTCAAAGAGGAAGTGTTCGCATCATGTCCAGCGTCAACCAAACTGTGATCAGCAGCTTTTTTGGACCTGGTACGAGTGGAGATTTCGGTGTAGCCGTCGGCACGGGCGACTTTGATGGCAACGGCACCAAGGATATCGTTATTTCTGTTGGGTCGGGCGGGCTCATGCGTTTGGTCATCTTTGACGCGACGAGCGGCGCTCTCCTTGGCACTATCCCAGCGCCAAGTGGGCCACCCATCGGTTACTTCGGCGTTGGTCTTGAGCTCAAGGATGTGAACGGAGATGGCAAGAGCGAGATTCTTTGTACGTCATTTGGTACTCCGGCATCTTTTGCGGCGGCTGGTGTTGTCCACCTCTTCAACGGAGGAAGTGGTAGTCTAGCAAGCACGTTGTCAGACCCAACTATCGCCGGTTTTGGCCGCCACGCGCATTTCTTGGATGATTTGACGGGAGATGGTGTTGACGAAGTCTTGGTTGCCTCCTACGACTCTCAGCCCATGACGGGACCATCTGGAACTACTTATCTGGGAGAGTTCGGCGTCTACGACATGATTGCCAACACGCGAATTTATCAGGTATCGGGCACTCCGCTCAACACAAACATGGGACGGATGCCAATCGTTGTTGATGACATCGATGGAGATGGCACCAATGATTTTACCGTTGCCTCCCGTTCTTCTTCAGGGTTAGTCCTTCATCTTTTCTCGGGAGCGAACGGTTCAACCACCCTGTCGGCGCCGATGATCCCATCTGGCACATATCCGGTCCTTGTATCAACGTCGATCGCTGATCAGGATGGCGATGGCAAGCGTGACGTGGCGATTGTCAGTAGCGTTTCTTCAAGCCCCTCATTGCAAGAGATCGACATTTATTCTTCGGCGACCCTTCGTCTTATGGCGCAAGTCGGAGTGCCTGGTTTCGGCCCTCGTTTTACGGATATCGCGGTCGTACAGGATGTTGACGGGGATGGTTTCGAAGACATGTTGGCAGGCAGTCTGAAGGCCTCTGGGGTGGGAGGAGAACTAAACCGGGTTTCTCTAGCGCAGCCCATTTCGCTCCTGGCTGCAGGCAATCAGCCTGGGTCTGTTGATTTGCTACAAATTGATGGCAACGCCGGGCTGCCCTCCCGTCGTCTCGTTCGAAGCGTCGGTCAGCCCTTTGTCATCAACTTTGATGCTGATCCAGCAATCGCCGGCCCTACCCTGCCGATCATTTTCGGCATGATTGGTGAGGCCACACCCAACACTGTTTATAGTTCAGCATTCGGCGATTTCGTCTTTCCGCCCAGGCCAGCTATTCCTGGAAGCCCTTTACTTTTCACTCTTGCTGATTCCACTGGTTTTGATCCAGCGGCGCTCATGACCTTGGGCCCGGCACCTTTTGGGATTGCTGCTCCCTTCGGAGTTGTATTTCCTGGGCCGATTTCCCTGCAAGGTGTTTCGGTGAGTGCTCTGAATGCGTCAGTGACGATCACCAACGCCATACTCCTGGAAATCCGGTGAGAAGGATGCTGATCGGTTCTTGATTCAGGATTCCGAACTCCAGCGAGGCTTGCTCGTTAGGGGTTCGGTCTTGCTGCCAGTTCTAATATCGCCCCAAGGGAATAGATCAGCTTACGTTCCTTCCTTTTCAAACAGTTGTTTCAATTCGAAAGCCGATAGATTTGGCATGGACTCGAGCAATGGCCAATCTGATCAGGAGAACATGGTGGTTGAAGGCGAAGTCTCACCACCAAGTTTCGAGGAACTCCCTTTGTGGTTCCAAGACGAGATCAACGACAAAAATGACCGCCTCGGTGTTGACAAGGATATCCGCGAGAGTCACACGCGCCGACACAAAAAGAAGGTTATCTATGTCGGTGCCATTCTCAATGTTTTGATCTTGTACTCCCAAGCTCCTTTGGGTTTCTTGCCTACGCTCTTCATGTCGGGGTGCGGGGCTTTGACCGGGTATCTCATCTTGAGGCTGGAGTCTAGCCCGCCCACGGGCATATTCATCGCCGCACTTGTCAACCTGCCGGCGTTTTTCGCATTCTCGAACACTGCCGGAATAAGCGGTATGAATGCCTTGCCATTCTTTGTCGCCTGCCTCTTCTTCGCAATTCTGGGCCTTGTACTCACACTCTTCGTGACGTCTGAACGCCTGGAAAACCTGCCGTTCTAAGGCGTTAGTCTCATCTTGGCTCGGATCGGTTCTTCCTGAAATCGATTGCTCTTCCCCAAAGCGGCCCCTTGTCGTTAGAATCGGTCATCACCCAGGAACGAAAAGTCCGTTTCGATTCCTCGATCATCACAGAAAGTTCGACATGAAAACCGTCGTTCGGGTTTCCCTTGTTTTGCTTCTCTTCTTGACCGTCACGACGACCCTGGAGGCCCAGAGTTTCGGCGCACTGCGTCGTGTCATTTTAAGAAAATACACACCGGAAGGTCACGCCCTTCGGATGAAGGCTGCTGTTGCCATCAGGCAACATGGGGATAGTCAAACGCTGCGTTTTGTTATCGCCAGGATTCGGATCACCTCGAAAGTCCACCAAAAGAAATTGGCAACGACAAAAGAGGTGGAGGAGCGCATTCAGTTCCTTTCTCAGAAGATCCGTAAAGCGAGACGGGCAGGTCCGGGAAACGTCAATCAAAGTAATGTCGGTGAACTCGAAGAGCGACGTGTTGAGCTGAAGGACTTGAAAAGAGCGTCTGGGGACATCGCCGAGTTTCTGGATGCCCTGAGGAAATCTGTGGCTGTTATCGTCAAGAACTTCCCGGAAAGAGAAAAAGAAGATGCGCTGAAGACGATGATCAAGGCCTTCCGAAAGGGCCACGACCCTCAAGACAAACTGGTGATGCTTCGAGTTATCACCAGCTGCGATTCGCCAAGTGTTGGTTTGTTCTTGAACAAGCTTGTTGTGTCAAAAGACGACTTGGATCGCTTGGGTGCTCTTATCGCTGCGGAGAATTGGCAGGGTTTGCGAGCCCTGCGCCTGGCTCTCATTTGCCTTGAAGATCAAATCTGGCAAGTACGCGCTCAGGCCATTCGCGTTCTCAAGACCGTCGGGGGTAAACGCGCCGCTGATTTCCTCATCGCGGTTTTGGCCCGTGAAGATGGGCGACTCAAGACGGACGCCATTGTTGCATTGCGCTATCTCACCGGGGAGAATTTCCGCAAGAACGAACACCTGTGGAAGAAATGGCTGGACAAGAACGCCTACCTCTTGGCGGAGCCGACTGAGACCACGAATGCGGACCCGCCTCCTGGGCGAGAAGTTGCCAAGAGTGATGGCGATCCCACGGGTGGAACTCCAGGTGCCGCCAAACGGCAGGAAGAAGGAGGCGGCGGCACCGGTTTTTACGGTGTTGAAACCACCTCAAAACACGTCGTCTACGTCCTCGATTTCAGTGGCAGCATGG
>JAJRYU010000130.1 GCA_024275615.1 Planctomycetota bacterium | reverse complement strand
TCTTCGACAGTGGCCGACAATCATGGCGGTATCGGTCCTGACGGCAGTGGCAGTGGTGGCATTCATATGGACTTTGGCACACTCGACGTACGCAACAGCGTTATCTGGAGCAACGTCGGCGGTGGTGTTGGACCTCTCCCAAGTGCTGACCAGCTCGGAGGCGCAGCCGCTAAACTGGTGACATATTCCGACGTCACCGGTGGATTCCCAGGACTTGGCAATGTTGCTTCCGATCCACTCTTCATGAATCAAATCGCCGGTGACTACCATCTCAAGATGTCATCGAATTGCATCGATAGCGGTGAATTCATCGTGCCGGGCCCAGCGGAACCAGACATCGATGGCGACCCTCGACTCCTTGGGAGTCGGGTTGACATGGGTGCTGATGAAGCGAACCTGAATCTCTACCCTGGTTCCAATGAAGACCTCAATCTTGAGACGGTGGTGAACGGCTGGGGCGATGCCAATGCCTCCTCTCGTTTCTTGACGACGAACGACACGGTCACCATGGGCATTCACTCGCCCTTGGCCACCTTCACGGCATCAAGCATGCTCCTTTTGGGGCAGGGATTCGTGACGGGAGCACCACCCGCCCCTGTCTACGGCTATCCTGAGCTTCGCATTCAGCCGGGGGCGTTCTTCTTGTTGGCGCCGGGCGCTTCGCCGCTTTGGACTCACGCCGTGGCCGATGGAGTCGTTTGGGGATTCGACGTTCCCGCGAGTTTCCCGGGCTTTAGCCTCATGGTTCAAGGGTTCGCCCTTTCACCATTAGCCAACAACGGCTATTTCGCCGCGACCGAAGGCCATGAACTGCGATTCAAGTAGGACCCGGTGCCGGGCACTTCATTCGGTTCTTCTCGTGTCCCGCCTACGATCCACGTGGGCGGGACTTTCATGGACAGGGGATTCTTACTTGCCACCTTCCAATGCGATTTCGGTGAAACCAGCACAGCCAGGATTGATGGTACTGGGTCGACGACCAATCACGCGCACACGGAGACTCTTGATCTTTGTTGGTCCAGGGAAGGTGTAGATCGTCGATGCCAGTACATTCTCGTTGAGCGTAAGAGAAATTGGCTCCTTGCTGCCATTGATCTCAAGCACGACTTCAGTAATGCGATCAAAATCTTTAGCTTCGCTCCCATTTCGGCACGCTTGTGATAGACGAACTGAAGTGGTCTTGATCGACTTAGAAATCTTGATCATGACCGAAGGAAGGGCGTCACCATCTTGGCAAATCCAACGGCTGCTCTGACGACCATCAAAGGCATTCACACCGCCTTCATCACCCTGACGCCGAGACGATGACGTCACTTGATAGCGACGTTTTTTGGGGGCTTTCTTGGGCGCATCCATGGGGTTAAGAGGCTCCCTTTTGGTCAAGGGGTGAAGTAGATTGCGCCCTCTCGCCTTGGCGTCAGAAATCATCCACTCTTGAACAACTGCGTCGATCTCTGCCGTAAACCCTGGAGCCTCCAAAACGACCAGAGGTCTTTCCTCTTTATCGGTGGCTGTCGCGGCGCGTATAAAGACCTTGGCTGTGACTTTGAACTTCCCTGGCTTCTTGAAGGCGTACTTGAGCGGGTACTTTTCAAACTTCCATGGTTTCTGGGAATCGCCAACAATTGTCTCGACAAGAGATCCGTCGACGAAATACTGGACCTTCGTCACGCGAATGCCGCCACTGCCCTCGTGTTCGGCAATGACTTTCTTGCCGAAACCACTGACCCAAATAGACAAAGTTGCGGCGCCAGTTCCGCGGAGGCTCACGGGATATTCAGTCGCAACAGCCTCATAGGTTTTGAAACCACGTCTCTCCTTTTTGTCTCCGGTAGAGCCGCTGCTCCTTGTTGCCCGCTTCAAAAAAAGGAGTGCAAAGCAGGTTACGTGTTCGTGATAGCGGACCGTGTTGTTGGGTGGCAGGAAAGGATTGCCCTCTTGGTCCAACCAACTTCCGTCTCCGCCTTGATTGGAAACGAGCCACTTGGCTCCCTCAAAATACCATGGGTGATCCGCCAAGATCTCTTCTTGCAGCAGGGACCCGACACGCTCCAACCCATAGAGATAATAGTAGTGATGACGGGCGGCCATGCCTGGGTTCTTGTCAACGGCCCAATTTTTTCGGAACCAATTGAGGCCGCTGCGAACGGCGCTGCTCATTCTCGTCCGCATGGTACCCGACATTTTTCCAGCCATGATTTGATTGCATATGAGCAAGACTCCAAGACCAGCCGTGGTCATTGAACCTGTCGGTTGCCTGACACTGCCCTTCTCGTAGAAGAATCCTGCGACCTTCCCTGAACGTCCACTACGGTCATACTCAAGACCACTGGGAGTCTTGCCATAGGAATCTCGGGAAGCCTTGGGATTCACTCCATCAGGGGGTGCTGGTAGGCTAATGGTCTTGGCTTTTTCTTGGCTGTTGAGAGCCGCCTTGATCATCGCCGAGACGGTTTTCTTGGAGACCTTGATTCCAGCATGGTGGGCAGCTCTCAAGGCAAGGGCGCCATATTGGGTGTTGGATAGGTCTGTACGCCACTCTGGATAACCCCAAGCCCCTTTTTCCTGCCACTTCAACAACGTCTTTACCAATTTCGCGATCTTGGCCTTGCTCCCTGGTGCCCCAGAGGCTTGCAATGCCATGACTTGACAAGCAAGCGAATAGGTTTCCTTGGGTTCCGTCTGATCCAAAAAAGCAAGACCACGAACGACGGCTGGGTGGTTCGGAGGAAAATCGCACTTGAGCAAGGTGTAGACCGCCAAGGCCGTCTGCCCATTGGGAAACTGATCCTGGAGAAACGCCCAAGAGCCGTCACGTTGTTGGCGAGAGAGAAGGTACTCGACCCCCGTATCAATGGCCCGATCGATTTTGGGCTGCAAATCCCAAAGCTTCTTCTTGTGATCTTTTGAATCTTGAGCGGCCCCTGGGAGACAAAAGAAGCTCAAGATTGATACGCAGCATAGAATCCAAGAAGCCAACTTCACTCTCCTCGGCGTCCTTTTCCCGCTGGACGTGGGCACAAGAGAGTCATCATGGGCAAGTTCTCGTTCGTTGTTTCTCATGGGCGCCAACTTAGCTTTCCTGGCGCCATCCGAAAGATGAAAAGAGAATTCGTCAGTTGATCCCGATTGGCTGACCGGCCCAGACCCAGCCTAGGTCGAACGCGAGGCTGTTCGCCGCAAATCGCGAGCGAACATGGTTCTGGTGATCTTGCCAAGCCCGGACGGATGCTCGCCGAAAGTACCTATTTTGGTCATGAGCCCTTGCTTGCGGTCCTCATCAATGGACGTTGAGTAGGAAACCGTGCTGGAAAACCCGTAGCAAGACAAAGAGTTTGTGTAGCCTTCATCACGCCACAATTCGACGTCGAAACCAGTCTCCCACGATGGCGTCTCTGCCATCGACTCCGCAAACGGCACTTTGAGCAGGACTACATGGAGATAACTCATCACCCCATCCAACTCGGCGGGATCGCTCGACCAGGAACGGCTCAATGCGACTTTTCGAATCGTTGCGCCCAAATAGTCCAAACTCTCCGTTGTCGCATAGAAACGGCCAAGCATGGAGTACTTTGACAAGAGGTTGCCACCCAAGGTGCCATCGATCAGAGCATCATAATTTTTCTTCGACCAGTTGACACACGCATCGGCTGTTTGGAAGAGTTCTTCCTCACTCTCTCGCACAAAGCCATCAATGACGGCGCGGAATTCTTCGGGAGCTTCACTGAGATGCTCTTGGAGCGCCGTCACCAAATCAAAGACCGTTAGTCCTTGAGATTTGGCATATTCAAACGCCTCTTCATAATTCCCTTCGTAGTGGAAGATCGTCAGCAAGAGGTGAAAGATCCGGCACTCAATGTAGTCTTGGTAGGAAAGCGTCGGTGTCGCAATGACCATTTCTTCGATTTCGACGACGGGCTCCCCGGTATAGTTGCCAATGTTCCGGGCCACCACACGAAACCGCGTTTCAAAACCGTATTTAGCTCGGGTTTCAGGATTGGCTAGGGGCGCGCCGTGAAGCAACATCAACTGATGAGCAGAGACTCTTTGAGATCCGGCGTCCAAGAACGACTTCACAGCTCCCATGAATGAGTTTTTTGTTTCGCCCGGCAGACATAGAATCAACTCACCATAGGACTGCATCCCTTGCGACTTGAGTTCGTCCTGAATGGCCTCGTAGTCACTAATCTTGATGTTGTCGCGTTTGATATTGGCGAGTACGTCGGGGTTCATCGATTGCACCGCCGCCGTCATAGGCAAAGCACCTCTCACCTTGCGCATGACACGAATAATCCTCTCGGCGCTATTCTTCCCCGTCGTTGTGCGAATGTACCGCGGCCAATTGTGAGTATCCTGCAGAAAGCGAATGTAATCAGCAATTTCCTCGTCGCGCTTGTACATGCCGAAATTGTCATCGGCTGTACACAAGGTCAATTCAGGTTTCACCCGTTTGGCGATGTAGAGAAGATCAGTCTTAATATTCTCGATTGAGTGGGCATAGATCCGATTGTTGCCTTCGACGCTCGAATTACAAAACTGGCAAGTAAAAGGGCAACCTCGAGCGATTTGGATCAGAGGAAAGTAGCCCGTCTCAAAAAACGGATCGAGCAACCCAGCAAGATAGGGTGAGGGGATCTCGTCAAGGTCCCGGATGCGCTCCACGGGGTCGCCTTTCTCAAAGTCACCCTTGTTGTTGATGATGACACAGCCTGCTGGCGCTTCCTCGCGAATGCCAGTGATGCTCTGTCCGACATCAACATATCGTTGAATGAGTTCACCAAAGCCTACCTCTCCTTCATAGGTGTTCCCCTCGACGAAGACGTCAATTTCGCTTACGTCTCGGGCGAATTCTTCCTGTTCGGGCAAAGTCAAAGGCCAATTTGGACCACCAAGCACCGTCAACATCTGCCCATCGATGTTCTTGGCATAGCAGGCGAATTGCCGAGTAAGTCTTTGATTCCAGGCATAGT
>JAJRYU010000129.1 GCA_024275615.1 Planctomycetota bacterium | reverse complement strand
TCGATCCAGTTTGTGGGCAGCTGACTGCGAAACGTCAGATGCTTGGTCAAGTTCAATTTGTAAGGCAGCGGCACGGGCTGCAACCGGAGGATCCGTGAGCGCCTTCATCAAGAAATGACGACATGTGCTGTCTAACGCCCTGAATTCTCTCAAGACCTGCTCGAGTTTTTCGCCTTGCCTGACGATTTTCGAATTTTCGGCGTGACACTTGGAGCAGGTCTCGCTGAGGTCTTTCTGGGCGAACGCACGATTTGTGCCATGGGCCTCATGACAGGAGACGCAACGTATCGCGGCTGGGGTGCCAACTTCATGCGCCGAAGACTCGAGAGCATCAAGTTCGCCTTGATGACACATGGCGCAGCCATCTCCTCGTGCCGTCTTATGATCGATGACCGCAACGTGAGCACCGTGACAGGTCGAACAAGTCGGTGCGTGTTGGTCCCCCGCCGCGAGCGCCTTGCCGTGAATATCATTAGGAAACAGTTCAACGGCTCTGGTGGATAAATTGTGCGATCCCATCAATGCCGAAGAAGCGTGACACTTGGCACAGGTCCCGGTCTCATTTGCCCGTGCAAGTGGGCTTTTCGGATTGCTCGCCGGCTGAGCTTCGTGTACACCGTGGCAATCAGTACAAACCGCGGCCGACTCGTCCCCTCTTTCAAGAACGGTCTTGCCATGTCGGCTAAGGGCATATTCCGCAAACTGGGAAGCCGGTAGGCCATAAGATAGCATGAGTTTCAGGTCTGAATGACAACTCGCACACAAAAGAGGAACATCTCGCCGCAGAATCTTCCCTTTGAATGACCCCTGCTTGTGGGCGTCTTTGAGTCTAGTCGCGGAGCCAATTCCACCGTGGCAAGTCACGCAAGAGACGATCCCACCTGCGTGCGCACCAGATTCATGGGCGGCTGCAGCCGCCGCATGACATTCGATGCACCCAAGGTCTTGAGCCACAAGGGTCATTGACAAACAAATCAAGAATATTGCGCCACGGACAATCATGACTGCGCCCCCCCAAAAAGGATGAAGCCCAGAAAAACAGAGATGATCGCCACGCCAGCAAAGACAACAAACTGGCGTCGTCGGGTGGAAGTACGTTCACCACCATCCAACCACGGCAGAAACAAGAGAACAGTAAGCATACCGAAGACCAAAGAAAGTGCGGTCACAGATCCCCAGATCCTCGATGAAGAAACGTCAAGGAGTCCAACGATTCCCGTGAACGGCCGGAACACCGGGTCAACGCGACCAGCTCCAGCTAGGAGTCCGCTGGCTGGACCACCAAGTTCAACTGGAAAAACCAATGCCAAAACAAGAACGAGACCAAAAGTCGCCAGCGACACTACCATGAGATCGAGCGTTCTGTGGGGCCACAATGGAGCGCCAATTCTGTGTTTCGATTTACCCTCATGTCGCGGCCTAGCAAAGAAAGAAAAAATCACTAACAGCAAGAAGAACATGAGCCACGGCAAGAGCACAACGTGAGCTACGTAGGCACGAGAAAATGCGTCCGGAGACTGTGCTGAAGGAAACGCCAGGAAACCCTCAAACATCCGACCAGCGAAAGGCAGGTCGTGAAGCGTAGATGCCAACGTCTCCGTGGCTCTTACGCCCTGGGCATCCTGAGGCAGAGCAACACCGGTGGCGAAAAAAGTCCACAAGACTAGGAGAAATGCCACGGCAGCGATCCATTTGACACGGCCGTGACGCCGCCATGCACCTACGATGACCTGCCGTGCCAACATCCAGAGGGTAAGAACAATCAGCGCGCGTGCATTCCACAGGTGAAACTGACGCAACAACCAACCGCCCCAAGAAGCTTCCATTGCATGCACGCTAGCAAGCGCCCCATCCACGGTGGGGTGGAAGAGCAAGCAAACGAGTATTCCAGTCAAGACTTGTGACACCAAAAGAGTCTGGAGCGCAGCGCTGTGCGCCAAGCCAATGGCCCGTCGCCGACCGATAGGCCGGCGCAGAGCCGTCGTCAGAGCCAATCGAAACGTTGATCTCTCGTCCTCTCTGACGCCAGCCCAAAGAGCCGTCATGAGTAGTTCCCACAGGCCGCGGACTTGTGCCTCGGCGGCCTGTTCTTCTGCTTCTTTTCCGTCTGTCGGCTTACTAATCATGACGGCCCCCGGTGACGTACATTCGCAACGTTCTTAGTGCTTGAACTTCATGGGCACATGCTTGTGGATCTTCTTCGCGTCCTTCGTCAAAGAGTCGAAGTCAAACTTGTAGTCCTTACCAATAGTCGGTGATTTCTTGTTGTGACAAATCTTGCAGTTAGACGCATCGGGATCAACAAGCCCAAGAGCAAGCACGTCGGCCCTCTTGTAGTCCTCCTTCTGTTTCTTGAACACGTTTGCTTTGCTGCCCGGGCCGTGACAGGACTCACACTGCACTCCTTTGCGACTCTTGGCCAATTTCTCCTGGGTCTTTGACCACTTCTTATCCTTGACGACAGCAGGATACCCTCCCGCTTTGCCGTACCCGGTTGTGTGACACGCCAAGCATTCAGGGTCTGAAGAGTAGTCCTTCTTGGGATCTAAACCGTTCTTCTTTTTGGCGTCAACGGCCTTGTCAGGCATGAGGGAATCCATCGACTTCGCCATCGCCGTTTTCTTCCAGCTCAAGTACTGTTTGAAGTGACACTTCTTGCATGACTTGACACCAGTGTATTGAGCATCAGCCAGCCGATCGCAACTCTCGTTTGCAGCAACCATTGATCCGCTGTCCGTCCACACTGACAACGCAATCAGAAGGCCACCTGTGAGCAGAAGAGAAAACAACAGAGGTTTCATCTTTCTTCCTCCTCTTTGGCCGGGCAATCAGATTTCTCGGGTTGCGGTAAGACTGGACCGTAGACTTCCGAATTAGGATCATAAAGTGACGGTAAGGGGGTGAGGAACGGTATGTTGGTTGCCACGTGGCATGCCGCACCGCAGCTATTGGTATAGGGGATTGGCATAGCTGAACTGGGTTGTTGACTCGCAACTGACACATGTGTCTTGCCTGGAATTGGCCCAAAAAGATGGCTCGATATGTCATTCTGATAGTAAACGATGCCAGTATCAGTCGATGTCCCAGTCGGTAGTCCAAGTAGTAATCCCACTGAACCAGCGCCAGACTTGGCAGCCTTGGTCATATGGCATTTCATGCACGATGTACCAAAACCAGCGTGGGTCGAACCCGTCTGCGACTGGATATGAACCAAAACATTCTCCGCGTGACAGTTGGCACACAACGGACCGTTGGGGTCGTCTGGATCAGAACGCAGGTGGTGGCGGAAGCTGCCAGCGGCATCGCCGTGGCTATTGTGACAATCGGCACACGTCGTGATGATGCGCCCGTTTCTATGCATTTCCGATTTTAGTAGGTCGGTATATTGCTGGTGATGACTCTTGCTATGTAAACCGTCCGCCCAATAGCTACTCGTCTTCGGTCCTTTTCTTGAAGTGTAATTCGCCAAGTAGTCGGCACGGGAAATACCGACGGGAGGCATTTCGTTCATCGAGTTCAGGGGCTCATCATTCTTGATTGACCCGTTGCCTGCAACACGATCATGGCAGCGTCCACATATTTGCATTTCACGCGATGGACTTAGATGCGCAGGGTTAACAATATAGCGGCCTTCAAATCCTGCATTCTGAGGATCACCTGCCCAAAGGACGTGGTCGGATCCCGGGCCATGGCAGGTCTCGCAACCTGTGTTGATCTCGTCCATGAAACCATCGCCGTCGATGTCAAAAGCACCGCCGGGATCGTTCACGCCATCTGCCAGCCACTCACCCGTCGTTGTGTCCAAAGACCTTTGATAGCCGGTGAAATGGCATGCTGCGCAGGCAGCCTCGAAGTTCTTGTTGACCGGGGGATCCTGGAGCAGCTGGTTGGTGTTGTCCCAATACCAGTCCAAGTGGTAATCGCGATAAGATTTGCGCGTGCGGTCGAATCGGCTGTCATCACCCTGCGTCTGAATTTGCAACAGAGGATAGAGTCCGGATCGGCCAGCGACCCTTACAAGGTTGCGTTGTTTGAAAACTGCGCCACCGTAGGTCAATGGAACCTCCATGGTTCGGCCGTCGCCTTGCCCTGGGTTAATCAAGTTCTCGAGAGTGATCTTGAATTTGTTGCCATCGGTAGTGTCGCGCCAGAGATATGCCGTGATGTAGTTCGTCACAGTCGGATCGGCAATTGTTGGGTCCACTGTGGTCGCAATGAACTTGTCGAATCCACGAGACGGAGTGAATTCCGAGAACCACACCTGAGTACCACCACTGAAACTCGTAGCAGGCAAAAACGCATCATGCCCATCAAAGAAGTCGGGGTAGCGAGAAAAGTCTTGGAGTCCACCGGCCGATACTGTTGATGTAAAACCCAAGCGATGTGCGTGCTGAGTTTGGGTCATATACTCACTATGACAGGAGAGACACAACGACGAACCAACATAGTTGGCAGCTTGAGTTGGCTGGCTACTGAGCCTCACATTGAAGTTGTTTCCGAGAATGACCGTGGCATCACGTGCGTCTCGACAGCCTTCACCGCCAGGAAGGTGTTCGCCATCATTGGGACTCACGAACCAGAAGTACTTGCCCAAGGGAACACCGGTCAAAGTCGCATTGCCCGAAGCATCGGTAACAGCTTGAGGCATGGCGCCGCCAAATGCGGCAATGGCGTCCTCAAGTGGTTCGTCACGGTTCTCGGCTGTACCATCGAGAACCTGGCTAGCGTCAAACGGCGTACTATTGATGTCAGTATTGGGGATCAGATAGACCGTGGCCCCAACCACGGGTTGACCTGCGTCATTGGACACAGATATGGTCACAGTATCTGGGATGGCGCCGTCACCGCCGCCACCGCCGCCGCAACCAGAAAGACCGACGAGTCCGATCAAGAGCGCTGAGATCAACATCGGTGCTATGACACGAATTGAACCCGAGCAAAGATCGAATTTGGTTTGCCTTCTCATGTCTTCTTACCTCCTTGTTTTTGGGCTCGCGTGTGACTTTTCACGACCACGAGTCGGGTTCGATACTTGAACCATGTCACTGATGGCAAAGCAGACAGCTCTGCCCGTTGTCTGTGTGTTCCATCGGAGTGTGACAAGCACGGCACTCGTTTGGATTCAACGTTTGATGAACCAAATTTCCAGGGATGATCGTGGCCATGCTGTGGCTCGGTGCATCGTCGTGGCACACTGCACAACCCGTTCCAATCCCACTTCCCAACGGCACGTGACAACCATTGCAATGCCGGTTGAATGGCGCGCCAAAAACCGCTCTGTGATTTCGCGGCACCGTCTGACGATGGCACTCGGAACAAGAATCCGTCGTGTGGCAGACTTCACAGCGCTCACGGTCAATCGATGACGACACTCCATGGCCAGCTAAGCGCCAAGTGTTGGTGTGATCTCTTGGCACTTCAGCGCGGTGACATTCATCACAACTAGATTTCGTATGGCAGTAGGAGCAATTCTGCGGCAAAGTGTCGTAATCACCGTGAATCGCGGTACGCCCGTGGGCTTGCCTGAATCCAGCACGATGGGACTTCGGGGCCACATCCTCACGCAGTTCTTTGTGGCAACTTGCACAGTCCTGAAGTTTCCTTGCTTTTTCAGTATGGCAAGTTGTGCAATCTTCCATGCTCAAGGCCGCACTCACGTAGATAGCCGAACTTGTGGCGACATTGGCGTGGCAGTCGAGGCACGATTCAGGCCCTTTGATGTGTAGCGAATGGGTGAATTTCACCTCTGCGCTCACGGCGCCAGCGTGAATCCACTGCCCAACGCCTTGCTCGTCATAAAAAGCACTGGCCCGCTCGCTTTCTTCAACCTCGGGGTCGATGTCTTCGTGGCACTCCATGCAGAATTCGAGTTCCGGCATGCCTTGCCAATCGACATTTTCTTCGCCATGGCAGTCGACACAATCGACGCCTCGGTCAATGTGTCCTTTATGGTCAAACCTCGGTGAATCTGCGCTCGCCAATTGGCCGTTCCAGTTAAAAACGGATGAGCAAGCCACGATGAGGAAGATCCAAGTGACCATACTTGTGATGAGGATCCATTTATGTCTCATGTTCGAACCCCTTTCTCAAAAGCGCCAGGTAAACCCGGCCCAGAAGGAGTGAAAGTTGCCCTCGTCACCAGTCTCGTATTCGTACCGGCCATCGAGGCGAAGATTTTTGATTACTTGCCAACGAGCTCTGAGGAAGATTGTTGTGACATCCTCACGCTCGTCAACCAGAAATAAGTCGTATTTATAAAGTGAGTAGAAGCTTCCGATAGTAAAGCGAAGCTCCTTTGTCGGGCGCCAGTCGATCTCCGTTCCAGCCGTGAATATCTGGTCGTCCGACCCATCCCACCACTCACCAGTGATGGCTATGCTCAACTCGTCTGTTGGCCATTTGTGCGACGACAAGGTCAACCAAAGACGATAGAACTCGCGGTTGAACGACGACTCATTGGCGTCGTTGGCCAACTGTCGCACCGTCGCTCCCAGGTCGATAGAAAAATTGTCTCCGAAGAGCTTTGTCACCTGGATGTCGCCCTGGTGATAAGCGAACGAAGTTCCGATGACACCAACAAAAGCATCGAGAACTGTGGTGTACTCCAGGGCGACTTTGTCCTGGTAAAACCAGGACACGATAATTGATAGGTCCCAATCGGGCACATCCAAAGAGCCGCGCGTGCGAATGTCTCTGGTATCGAGCCCAACTGTATTCCAAATGACGGAAAATCGAGCATGGTCACCGACACCTTGCCGCCAAGTCAAGGAAGCATAGTCATCGATTTTCTCGCTGCCGATCCAGTCGTTGTTGTCTTGAATATGCACGTAGCGCAAGTCGATTCGCGTTTGTGCAAACGGCCTCATGGTTACGTCAATACCAGCCATCCAATCGCCAGTTCGCGATGTGTCATAGAGGTAGACCGGAATGCCACCAAAGATGGAGACTTCGAGATTCGCCAGGGATTTCCATTTCTCGAAATCAACACGGCCGCCGTCGACAAGAAAACTCAGGCCTGCGTGTATTCTCTGGCGCCCAAGACGAATCTTGTTCACGCCCAAGACTCCGGGCGCTAGCGGCCCTTCCAAGTCAACATAGGCTTCGTAGAGTTTGCCATCGAAACGATCACCATTGACATCGTTTAGCGAAAAGAAGGGGCTCCTCCCACTGTCGCCGCTCCCGTCAAGATCCAGAGTGGCTCGGCCATAGACATGCAGACTTACGTCTCGCTTGGATGGCCGCTTGATATCCAGGGACACATAGCCATAGAGATCCTCGTCGTTTCTGGAGCCACGAGTTCGCGCCCGATAGCTCAGTGCGACATAGCCCTCTAGCTGGTGGGCAGGCCGTTCGTTGGTTGCCAATGTCTCGATAGTATCATCGAGTTGACCACCTTCCGTCTCTTCTTCTTGGACCGGTAGTTGGGGCTCGCTCCGCTCTTCTTGCATGATCTTCGTCGTGTCAACGACAGGCGGCGTATACTCTGATGTTGTGTCTTCAACTGCTCGCACCAACTGTTCGTCTGCCTTTTCTTCTCTGGGCTCAGAATCTCGATCGCTTTGGCACGCGGAAGACAACAACAAGAGAACCAGAGGTGCAAGCCAAGCCGCGGAACAGATGCGGTTACGATGTTGTTTCATCGGTCTCATGGTTGGGCTCCTTCAGCGGCGGCATCGCCGCCAGCGACATCGGGGGCTTCTTGCGTGAGGGAACTGATGGCCGAAGACTGTTGTCGCCAACGCATGACGGCAAAAGCACAAAGGCTGATCTCGATCGCGCTGAAAATCCATAGCCAAGGTGGCGGCGACGCCGGCCCCCCGGCACCTGCGTATGAATGAAGGCCACTTTGGAAAAAATTGACGCCATAATAGGTCCACATCAAAGCCCATCCGCCGATCATCGTGCCCATCGATGTGCCAAAGTCGCCCAGCCAACCGGACCAACGGCCATGAACGATGACCAAGAACACGATCCAAGTAATGAAAGACCAAGTTTCCTTGGGATCCCATCCCCAAAACCGTCCCCAGGAAGCATCGGCCCAAACTCCACCGAGAACCATGCCAGCAAGAAGCAAGATCAATCCGAGGGGCATGACGCTATAAGTGAGCCTGGCGAGTTCTCGAGACTTGGAGTCGTTCTCCGGGTGAAACAGGTAGCGAATGAGGAAGGCGTGAGCCATGACCCATGCCAAACCGAGTGCGGCGTAACTTGCCATGATGGTTGGCACGTGAACATGGATCCAGAAGTTGTTGACCAAAACAGGACGAAGTGCGGTTATTTTCGGATTCATGGCTTCCGGAAAGGACAGGGCTGCGGCCAAACTACACGCTGCTAGCAAGGATCCGCCCAAGAGGAACCACCGACATTTTTTTTGCAACTCAAAAACAAGGCCAATAAGCGCTGCACAGGCGGCCACGAAAACCAAGGACTCGTAGAGATTGCCGATCAAGGCACGATCTGACAAAGAAGACCTTTCAAACAAACCCCAGGTGTGCAAGCCGAGACCAAGAATCAGCGGCAAAAAGGCAAACAGTCTCGCGCGTGGCAAAAAGAACGCCAACAGTGCAAGGAAGGCCGTGAGTGCATAGAGCAAGGAGGCATGAAAGAAAGGCTGTACCCGATGATAGAACACTTCCTGCTTCATTTTCGCAGCGCCTGGGAAGGATGCCGGGTAACCGATCGCAGCTGCGGCAGTCACCAATTCATCGGCAGCAGTCTTGAAAGCCAAGGCATCTTCGTTACGAAAACCGAGGCGCAGCTTGTCCAAGGCAGCCAAAGCTCGAGTGGCCCTTTCGTCAAAGGACGCTTCAGCCGGGCTGAGCCAACGATAAGGGACGCCTTCACGCATTTCTTCAGCCGATGCAATGAATGGCAAGTATCCCAGAGAACTCGTTTCATTCTTGTGCGAGATCCCAGCGATTGCTGCAAAAAGGGACCAGCGGCCATGAAGCCGCAGAGCTTCCCGCTCAACGACGCTACGATCTTCACTGGCGGTTTTCAGTGCCTCACGAACGATGCCGCGAAATTGTTGATGATGGGATAACTCGGTCCAACTACGATGTGTACCGTGGCCCTCATTAACATTGAAGCCCAATTCTTTGGCTGTTCGGGCATCTGGAAGTTTGACGAATGGAAAGTCGCAAGCGAACTCGGATTCAAATGCCCAATCCAAAAAGACAACGACCGGATCATGGCTCCCAAAGCGTTCACGACCTGTCACAGCTTGGACAGACTCACGCGCGAGAGAATCTAAGGGCTTAAATCGGTCTCCGTCCAATACTGGCAACTCGCGCAGACTCGACAGCTCAAGCGGTGCCTTGGAGTCCAGAGAATCCTGGGAAAATCCATCGTTAAAAGAGGCAAGCATGATCAAGGCAAAAAGGAGAAAACGCCGATTCATGATTTCACCTCCCCAGAGGCTGGAGACCGAATAAGCCGTCGCGCCAGCGGTCCATTGAGAAGCCGCGTTTCAAGCCAAAGTCCAGCTACGATCGCCAAGATTCCGAGCAAAACGATTCCACCCTCGCCGAGGGCAAACATGAGAATGACTCCAGGTAAGACCGCCACAACAGCACCGACGAGAACGAGGCATACAGCCAAGATCCGTGTGTTTTTTGATGTGCTAATTCCCTGTGTTCCATGGGCGACTTGCCGCAAGAATGGCTTTTGAAAGAAAACAATGACCAAACCCAAGAACAGGAGCCCACAGGCGGGCCAAGTGACTTGCAGCCCGGGATCACGATTTACATTGAGATAGCTACGTTCTCCCCCTTGAGTGCTAAATCGTGCCTGATAAAGACGCCAACCTTGGTAACGAAGCGGGTGATTCATGTCGATCATCAGGCCTTCGCCTGAACCTGACGCTGAGTCAAAAACTGTGACGTCCGATTCAAATGCACGTTCCTGACTGCTACCCGGGTAGAACTTGCGGCGGAAATCGTCGAGACGCAATCGGAACCCCAGTGGCACAGTGGTTTTCGACCACGAGAGTTCAAAGTCTCGGTTTCCAACACGAATGTTCGTGGGTGTGAGCCCCAAGGGCAGCCATGTTTCTCGGTTCTTTTTGCCGCCGATGTCAACCTGAACTCGGGCGACTTGATTCCCGGACCGATAGCTCTTCCTTTCGAAGACAGGGGTTTCCGAATGAAACTCGTGAACTTTCGCGAATTCGATCGTCAAGCCGGGAGCAAGCTCCGCGCTTTCGCCTTGGTGGCCGAAGCCGCTTAAGCGGTCATTTTCCCGCGCCCCTTGATAGACCCAGAACGCTTCCCCCCCCGTTTCTCTGGCAACAACGAAAGTACCAGGTGAAAGGGGATAGCCGCTCGCCACTTTGTAGCGGACGTTAAGAGTCGCATCATCCTCTGCTTGGCTTGTGTGAACAGCAAAGCCGGGTTGCCAGGCGAACGCAAGACTTGGCTCTTGTTTCGCAGTCCAAGAGTATTCGATCGCTGGATTTGTGGGGTTGCCTGGTGCAGCGTCGTACCAGCGATTGGGTCCACCAACCCGAAACGTGTCGAAACGACGCAAAATGCGTAAAGAGGAGTTTTGGCCAGGTATCTTGATCTCGAAAGGTACTTCCCCCATGGGAGCCGAAACCACTTCGATCGAATCGCCATTGAGAACAACAACTTGCCCAGTTTGGCTCGGTCCAATCTCGCGGCGCAAGGACTGGGCCACTTTGTCACTCACACCGTCCATCAGCTGCAGGTGGAGCATGCCGGCCACATCAGCGGAGACCCGTCTTGGGTCATTGGCGACCAATTCGATGGGCACACGAGAACCATCCGGAGCCAACAGGTTGGCAAATACGGCAAGTCGGGGGGAGGCTCCTGAGTCATTGCTTTCGAGACGTTCCCGACCATCCGAATAGAAACGGTCAACAAGTAATTCGAAAAGGCGAAGACCGTGATCGTGAACTTGGAAATGTTCGTCAGGCTGTGTGGCGCGCGGATCTTGATCGAAAGTAACTGCCGACTCCCAAACTTTGCGCCTGATCCTTCTGCCACCGTTGCGCGTGGTCAGCTCCCGAACTTCTAGTTTCGTTTCTGTTGCCGAGGCAAACTGGCTGACGGCTTCACCTTCGCCAAACCCCAACTCCCCTTCCTGTTTGCCCCAGAAGGTCATGAAGGAACCAACCAGAATCAGAACAAGGGCTAGGTGGACGACAATCCATCCAGTTTGATCAAGACGCCAAGGGAATTTTCTAAGCGTCGCTGACACCAAGGAAACGCCGAACCCGAGAAGCAAAAGACCAAACCACCAACTGGTGTAGAAGACATGGTGAGCCGATTTCAGCCCATACCAGCTCTCCCACCAAGTGCCCCAAAACAGGGCCACAACAAGGGCGATCATGAGAGTGATTCCCAGCTTGATATCGCCCAGGCAATAAAAGGCACGTCCAAACACTCTTAGGATCGCATCGTCTTGCACGCCGCTCCCCGTGCTCCTGGGAAGAAAGCAGAATCCGGCAACAACCGCGAGCAATGTCGTAGCGGTTACGATCACAATCGAGGAACTCACCGGGAAACCAATCAATCCCGCGGGGGCAACAAAAGGTGCGACAAATGCCCCGGCGTGTCCTATGAGGAACCACCAAGAACTCGCGCCAAAACGTAGAGCACTTAAACACAAGAAAACTCCCCCGGCGACGCCCATGATTGAAGCCATCGACAAGAAACCGAGGTTGCCACCCTCTTGCCAACGAGAGTTGGCCGCAGCATCTAGCTGAAGGGGCAAAAAGATAAAAAGAGTGAGATCAACGATGAGCCAGGTCATGGCAAGAGTCGCCCAATCCGCAAGGCGGGTTTCGCTCCCATGGCAGTCGATCGTCGTTTGGAGAAGGGAGGTTTGATCGCCTTGGGACTTTAGGTCGAGAGGGCATTTCCCACCATACCGCCGCATTTCACATCCCCCATTGCTTCCGTCACGCCGTCTTTCATGACTCCAGATAGATCGCCACGAGAAAGTCGGCCAAACGGAGAAGCAATGTGAGCGTGCAAAGTCTGTTCCGAATCGAAGAACTCACTTGGATTGCTTGAATAGGCACGCCAAATCCGTTGTTTAACGTGTTTGAATTACTCAATTCCTCGACACGCCATGTTCATTGGGGTCAGTTCACGCACAGCATCGTCGGCTTTTTGGGGTATATAGCCCCCACGAATGCGACGATGAGTCTCACAGTCGACGGCAGCCACGAAGCTCGTTACCATGAATACTGCTGGAGGCTGCCACAGAGCGCTGACAGCAAAGTTGTGCCGCATTTGCCGTCCGTTAAACCTCTACATGGAGTACGA
This sequence comes from Planctomycetota bacterium, assembly GCA_024275615.1. Taxonomy (GTDB): domain Bacteria; phylum Planctomycetota; family DRQF01; genus S139-23. The sequence goes on along the minus strand of JAJRYU010000129.1, from coordinate 6,977 downwards.
GTGCATGAGCCGCCTGCCCTCGATTCTTTTCCTTATTGTCTCGTTTTCTCTTTCACTGGGAGCTCAAGAGCAGTTCCGATTGAGTTCCTGGAACATCCAAGCCTTGGGAAGCCAAGGTTCAAGCCAGTGGAATAATGCACAGAACGTGGTCGCACGACTGGGTGCTGATATTGCTTGCATTCAAGAAATAACCACCAATGCCGAGGTCGCTCTCTTTTCAACGTTTGCCACGAGTGCTGGTTACAGCAACACCTTCGTGTCCGGCGTCTCAGGAACCCTGAGCGGCTCCCTACGCACAGCCGTGATGACAAATTTTGCGATCTTGAACGCCATGTCACACACCGCAGCATCCTTGTCCGGGGATAGCTCTGCCAACGACATCGGGCGCGACATATTGGAAGTCCAAGTTCAGGTCCCCAATACACCCCAACGGTTGGGGATTTTCGTAGTTCATTTGAAGGCGAGCGGCGGTTCAACCAATGACTTCAGGCGTGCCGTCGAGATCCTTCGGTTGCGCCAAGCCATCGATGCATTCAAGGCAAACTTCCCCGGTGCTCCATGGGTGGTGTGCGGCGATCTCAATGACGATATTGGTGACGGCGGATTTGGCAATACGTTCACAACCATTCCTGGAAACCTTCCCACAACCTACTCCTTGGGAAACGACATCACTTTGCCGATCAGTTACACGCCGTTTTCAAGTCTGACCATGGCAGGATCGTTCATCACCAACGCAACGCAAGAAGATTCTTCGATCGACGTCACACGGGAAGCTTCGGGCCGACGCCTTGACTATATTTTCGTTGAGAATGGCATTACTGTCTTGGAAGACGAGGTCTACAACTCAGTGCGCGACAATGGCGTTGATGACGGCCCGGTCGGTGGTCTCTTGGCAAAAGTGGGTGCGCCGCTTGCTGCAGGAGTTAGCCTCCTAGCGGCCGATCACTATGTCGTCGCTGCGGACATGGAACTTCCCAGCCTGTCGATGCCCCTATTTCCTGGCACAAACGAAGACCTGATCATGGCCAGCGGAATCAACGCTCCAGCGACTTTGGGTCAAGGCCAAGAAATCAAGCAAGCAGCGGCACTGGATTTGTTTACCATTTTCTTCGAGTCACCTAACGGCACATTCGACTTTCATGTTCCTTATGTCTTAGGCGAGTTGTTCCTAAGCGGTAGCCCTACTCCCATGGGACCTCTGCCCGGAATGTACTTCAATCTCGCTACCGTCGTCGTGGTCTTTGACGGCTATGCCTCGCCATCTGGTTTTCCTCAAGTTGTCGTCCCAGGTGGAACAACACAAAATTATCTCATTCCTTTTGGATTGAGTGGCTTCAGCTTTGTCTTCCAGTCGGTTCTTTTCTCAAGTCTTGCCAACAACTCCTACGTGTTTACGGATGCGCATCGCTTGGACTTCCAGTAGCCTCCGCCCGAGAAGACGATGATGACAAAAGGGCCAGCCTCAACACCTACGTTGAGGCTGACCCTCGCTTGGGACGACAAGGATCGCTTGAGTTTCCGCTGCCACGACATACTCAAGCAAGAACCTATCGATCCCTCACCTTGACAGTGATCATGCCACCCTTGTAGACCGGCTTGATCGCCGTTTGATAACCAGGCAAGAACCAGGGCTGAATAAGCGACGAGGACCCCGCGTCATAGTCAGGCAGAACGATTCGAATGAAGAGGAAGTCGTTCTGGGAGTCATGAAACCACGCCAGACCTGATGTCGGGGGTTGGCCGTTGGTGGACCCGTTCGCAATGGTTGAGTCTTGGAGCAAGGGCGCTGGTCCTCCTTTGACTGTCAAAACATTGACGAGGGTGGAATCGGTTGGCAACCCAAACCACGGATCCGGTTGGCGTTGAGCTGGAAAGAATCCCGACGCTGGCAAGAGTGTGCCCAAAGGCGGCAAAGTCGAACTCAGAAACTGTAGGCAGTCCATTCTCAGATGGCTAATGAAATAGAGATCGTCAGTAAAAGTCAGCTGATTCCCAGGTTGAAAGTCATTGCTCACTGGTATCTTGAAGGTAATCCAATCGCCTGGGTTGCTGTAGCGTACTGTGATACTGAATGACTCAAGGTTCGGTGGTGCGCCACCCGACGATCCAGATCCTGCCAACTTGGGAAAAACCATCTCATAGAGATGCCCTTGCTTGACATTGAAAGGATGGACCTTGGTCAACAATCCACCATAGGGAGGCGGTGTGTTGTAGCTTCTGGCGACAATTGTTGACGTACCTGGCTCTCGTCTTAGTTCCATGAAGGAATGGGGTGTCGTGACGAAATTCCCCTCGTCAATCACCATGACTTGGAGCATGCCGCGATCTTGGAGCTTCGGCACAATCCAAGCGTTCCACTCAGAGCGCCAATGGGGCTCATCCACTCCGCCGGTGCCGGCCTTTGAGGCGCCATCGGGCAACATCGCCAAGTTATCGGCAACAATATAGGCTTCAGCAACAGTGGACACAGAACTTGGAAGAGGGCCTGAGATCGATCCGTCGGGGTCATAGATGCCAACTTGATTGACACCGTTTGAGCTCTCCAAGCCTGGGCGAAACCAGATCTTCCTGGCGTTGTAGAATTGGGTGTTCATCACTGTGTTTCTTGGGTCAATTGCCCAGGGAATCGGCAAAATGCGATTCGTGATTGCAGCCGCACGACGTATGCGAGGGTTGGCCGCCCCTGTTGGATCCAAGGACAAGTCCATGTAGTTGACAAACTCAGCATCGTCAACGATGACCAAACCATCGTAGATTTCCAGCCCCCAAAGTTCACCATCGGGATAGGGATCGTGTCCCGGAAAGACGTTGGGAAGTCGGCTGAGGTTGATGTTCGGCAGACTGCGTGACACGGTCACTTCGTCCCTCTTCCAGTCGCACCCGCGATTGTTGGAATCACCGATCGCCAAGACGTCCTTAAAGACGGTGGTACCTTCGCCATCGACGGCGGGATACCCCGATGTCGCGGCGTAGAGTGCAATCTGGCAATCCGCCGTGCGAATACCATCCCACACAACATAGCCAAGATTCCTGGTAAACAAGCCGTAGCCTTCACACTTGTATGCGGTAAAATCGTTGACCACGAGCGCGTAGGGATTTGATGGGGATCCACTGCCAAATAGGTAGGGACGATCGTCACCAAAGTAGCCATGGGCTCCATTCGAATGGGACAAATTCCGATTGAACACCCACTCGGATCGGCCAAGAGGTTGATTGACGATCCCACCTGTGGCGAGCCCTTGGGTGGCATAACTTTCCTGGGGATTGGCGACCCAAAACCCTGTTCCTTGACAGCCCGCTGAAATATTGTCTTCGACGACCATTTTCATGGTCGCTAACCAAAACGTCGCCGGGGCCGCGTCGCCTGGGTGTTGCAACATCTCTCTTGGCGCAGTTTCCGCAAGAGTGGAAAGACCAAGATTGCCGATCAATTCACAGTCCTTTTCCAAACCCGAGACAAAGAAAAAGGCATGACCATACGTGTTGTAAGAAACATTGTTCCGCAGTTTGACGCGTTCACTGTGATGGACAACAACAGTGCGATTGTAGTTGTGATGGAAGGAACATCCTTCGATGATAGCCTTCTTCATGCGACCGCAACGGTGAAAGTGAAAAGGGTACTCACCCGTCTTCAGCCTTTTGCCTAAGCCACGAAACTCAGCCCAACGAATATTGACGCTGGGTGGGTTTGCGACGTTCAAAGGCCCTTGACCACGGGTTAAAGCGCCAACTTGGACCTGGGGGCCATGAAAGATGACAGTCGGTTTCAATGGTCCCCGGATGACAACATTACGGTTTAGAAGAGCGACTTCAGCGCGGATGGTCAAGCTCTTGTTTCCTCCGGCGCCTGCAAGGCCGACCCAATGTTCGAAGGCGGCAGACAAGTTAAGGCCGTAGGTAGTCTTGCTCGCACCTACTGAGACAGTAGTAATCGTGAACTCTTCGGCTTGCTTGGAATCATAGTCAGTCGACGCAACAACGATGGCGTCACCGACGGCCCACCCTGGATTGCCAACCATCTCAAGAGAATTGGCTCCAATGGCAAGAGTGGCATTCAGCTTTCCGTGTGAAGAGCGCCCCCTCCTATTGCCGACGACATCGATAGCCCCGCCGTAGGTGACAAAAAGAGCGCCAGTTCGGGAATCGCGCTCCTCCAAGACTATGTCGATTTTCCCTCTGAATGGTGAAGAATTCTTACCGATCCTGAGGCGTCCTCCCGCATTGACCTGAATCTTGTGGGCACCGAAAGTACGAACATGGTTCAGGACCTTGAGAGTCCCAAATATCTGAACGCTCGCCAGCCCAGTAACTGGTAGATCAAGGGCGACGGCAACACCTTGTTGGATGACGACCTCCTCCCCGCGGCCACCCTTGGGTACTGCCGCAGACGTCTGACCACCCCATGTCCGGGGATTGCTCCATCTACCGTTTCGCACCGCTTCAAAGGGGTCGCTTTGGGCACTAAGGGCACCGCCGAGATTGAGACAGAAAACAACAATGAGGCAGCTCACATAAGATCTTCGCATGGAATCCCTCTCCCAGAATCAATGTCCCACAATGCACCTGACTGTTTGTGAAACAAAAGGAATTAGACATCGCCAAATGTCTGTGTTCAGGAGATACGCACGGGGAGAGCATACATATCTGAGTTGCTACGCCTAAGAACAATCCAATTGGTCACGCACAAAAACTGTTGATCGCAAGAACCAGTGTGACACTACTTCAAGATCGACCTAATGTGTTTGAGGACTTGCTCAGCTGTATCTTCAAACATCTCGCTGTCACGATGGATTTTCGACATGAGGAGTCCACCCTGAAGCGCCGTGATGCAGAAGTTCGCGAGCTTGTCTGGATTTTGACTCTTGGAGATCTTCCCGGTAGAGCGCAACGTATGAAAAAAAGAGGCGACCTGAGAACGAAGAAAGGAGAAGATCTTCTTCGTGTCTTCTCGGAGTTGTTCTTGACCAGAATCAATGTCCATGCCGATTGTGGCAATCGGACAGCTTCTTTCGAATTCTGTTTCCTTCTGTATGTCGATGAGAATTCGAAACAGGTTTTTCAAATCTTTCATCGACTTAATGGCGTACACCTCCCCTGTTTCTGTCTCGGACAGATTCTTGTAGGCTTGCTCCAAGACGTAGTGTACGAGGTCGGTCTTGTTCTTGAAGTAGTAGTAGAACTGACCTTTGCCTGCTTCCGCATCAGACAAAATTTGGTCGACACCCGTAGCTGTGACGCCTTGCAAGTGGAATAAGTTGAATGCGGCTTCGGCGATTCGCTGCTTAGCCGGCGCTTTCTTCGGTTTTGCTCTTGCCATTTCTTTACCGATCAGTACAACTATTACGACAACTGCCCTCTAAGTCAAGCAAACTGAAGACGAGGAAAGAATGATGAATTTCGAAGATTTGATGCTCCCATTCGGAATGAATGATCTCATGTACTGTCGGGCTCTGGAAGCAGTAGCCGAGGACAAGGCGACCTTTCGGTTCTCCAAAAGAACAAACACGTTTCGCGGCATTGCTGCTCACTTGCTCATCTCAAGACACGGGTTGGGCGCACTAACTGACATGGGCTTCGAGCCCTTACCTTGGAACGATCTCGGCAAAACGTTCGACGCCGGTTTTCTCGAATCAGACAATTTCCCACAACTCAGCGAGATTCTGAGCGAATGGCAGAAGATAACGCCCGCCTTCATGGCAAAACTGCCAGAATTGTCTGAGGAAGTCTTGGACCGACAGCCACCATTTCCGCTCCCCAATATGCCGGACGCCAGATTGCGCGAATTCGTCAGATTGATGGTCCTTCATGAATCTTACCACGTAGGCCAGTTGGGATTCATGATCAAAGAGCTCACAGGTGAAGCTATCATGACACCACCAACGGACACCACAGATTGAAGTTAACGGAAGATGTGGGAGTGGCGCCGCCCCGCGGAGAGCGGCGCCGCCGGAAATTACTGCGAAGTAGGTGTGTTTCGTTTGTGCAAGCAGTCCGGGCTGGGCATAATCGCCCGCTATGAAGAACAAAGGCCTCACGCGCCGCCGAATCATCCTGATCATGCTTTTCTTGGTACCATCCGTTTGGGCGGTTTACATCCAAGTGCTGGTGCGTCGTAGCCCCCCAGGTGCTGCAATCACCGTCGCCATGGGTGACATTCTCGCCGCCATGGATCAGATGCCTCGGGTCGATCAGTCCGACAATCCCTTCACATTGCTCTACGAACTCGAAGATGGGGAAACTTGGACCTACCGCATCGAAACGACGGTCAGCAACTCCGGCGATGACATTGTTCAAACCGTGGGACAAGTCCGGCAGCCCCCGATTGTCTCGAAGGGTATTCCCAATGGCACCTACCAGGCCACAGTCCTGAAATCTGAGCCCCAGGGTTGGCTCCTAGAGATCAAAGCGAAAACGGGCGGCTCCCTGCCCACGCCCTTTCGTTGCTTGGTCGACAAGCACGGGAATCTGCAAGCAGCCGGAGAAACAGCTGCCCACGTCGACATTCGAGATGACCTCTTCCGCAGGACAGGCATCTACCTCCCCGGTCCTTTCAAGGATCAACTGCGTCCACACGACTGGTGCGGCGGGATGCCCGGGACAACTTTGGGTATCCGAACGCGCAGCCTGACGAAGAACCTCAACCTTGAAGTGGGAGACGACCGCATGCCACCGAGGGGTGGATTGATGTTTACCGGCCCTGCCGCCACCACTCAGGACGAAATGAAATTCAAGATTCTCTCCTACCGCCGCCTACCTCTCGAACGTGGGTCCTGGGAGGGATTTGTCGAACTCTTGGTGAGAGCGGACTACCACTCACCGGCGAAGCGCATACACTTGCTCGAAGGTGTGGCACGCCTGCGCGATCTCATTGATCTACAAAAAGACCGCCGCATCCCAGCTGTGGGAGAGTACTCCCTGGTAATCAAACAGAGCGTCGCAACAGAAAAGGTCGGGGGTTGAACGCATGGACATTCAAT
>JAJRYU010000128.1 GCA_024275615.1 Planctomycetota bacterium | reverse complement strand
CTTCGGTTGCAAGAGCGCAAGAGAGAACTGGCCGACTCCATCCTGGAGGCGGCCCCGAAAGCTCTTGCCGGATTGAGCGCAGACGATTTAGCTGCTCTACTTGGCAGCTAATCTGGCCAAGTGACTGCGGGACTGGGAACGAATGTAGGCTTCTGCTATTTCACTCGATCGTGGTATTTCCCCGTTTCGCAATTCACGCGAATGCGATCCCCTTCCTTGATGAAGATAGGAACAGGGATTTCGTTTCCTGTGTCGAGGGTGGCTGGTTTCACTTGGTTGGTGACTTTGGCAGCCTTGACATCGCGCATGGTCAAGGTCACAGTGCGGACGACGTACTCGGGGAATTTTACACCCAACAACTCGCCATCTGCAAAGCTGAGTTCAAGTCCTTCACCTTCTTCGAAAAACTGGATGGACGTTCCCACGGCCTCTTCCGGGATGACGTATTCTTCGTAACTTTCGTTGTCGAGGAAGACGATGTTCGCGCCGGAACGATACGAAACGGTGCAGCTTTTTGAGTCGGTGAAAACCCGATCGACGCCCTCCGTCATCCGAAAGCGATGCTCACGAATACCGCCCTTGGCGACGCTGCGCAACTTGCTTTGCAAGTAGGCTGGCCCTTTGCCAGGTTTCACGTGATTGGTTTCGACTACGATAAACAACTCGCCATTTAAGCGTATCGCATTCCCTCGTCTCAATTCTGATGCTTCGCTCGCCACCCCTTACTCCTTTGAATGAACTATTTTTCAACGGAGACCAGGATAACGAGACATCTGAGTCAGACGAAGAGCTTCAATGCCTTGGAGCGAGATTTCGGGTATTTGAATTCGGGGAAGAAGTCTTTCGGAATACCGAAGCCCATAAAGTCAACAAGACAATCTTGGAATACCGTTCTGAAATCTGTTGTGACCTGAAGATCTCGCCCTTGGTAGAGTTGTTTCTTGGGATCAAGGCCAGCCCACTGGCCAACCACTCGTCCCCCATTCAAGCTCCCAGAAAGTACCATCATGGCACTTCCATGCCCGTGGTCGGTGCCTTGATTTCCGTTTTCTCGGCAGGTCCGGCCGAACTCAGTCATGACGAGGACACAGACGTCCTTCATCTGCTTTTGGCCAAGATCATTCATGAAAGCAGCGAGCCCATCGGCAACACTTTTTAGACGACGACCATAAGACCCTACCGCTCCTCCTTGGTTGGTGTGAGAGTCCCAGCCGCTCACATCGAGGCACGCTGCTTCTAAGCCAGCTTTGGCCTTTATGACCTTGGCAATTTGTGCCAAACCACGGGCGAAACTTCCTCGGGGATAGTCAATTTCTGAAGGGACAATAGACGAGCCATCGACGATGGAATTGAAACGACGCAAGGTCGCGATCGTGTCTCTTCCGACTTGGACAGCGCCATCGACATCTTTGTCACCGCCCATGCCGCCGCCGTAGAGATCGTCGAATTCGTTGAGGACGCTCTCGACTTTCTTGCTCTTTCCCGATGGCACTGCCAAAACGGGGTAGTCACCACGCAACGATCGCGGCAGTTTCTTCTGCAAAGCAACGGCTCTAAGCCCGCTCTTTTCTTGGCTGCCGCTGGCCGCGAGGAATCGATTGAGCCAGCCATCTTTTACGTCTCTACGACCGGGAGCGGCATACTCCATGAAATCTTGAGCGTCGAAATGGCTGCGAGTCGGATGGGGAGATCCTACGCAAACAAGGGGCGCCATGGTCCCGGCGTCGTAGAACGGTTTGAATGCCTTCAAGGAAGGGTGCAATCCAAACATGTTGTCGAGCTTTATCAGGCGTTCTGCTTCTTTTTCAGCATCAGGGGTGATGGCAATCTGAGGCCTCAATTCCCGATAGAACTTGTCGCCGTATGGGACGATCATGTTCAGGGCGTCGGCGCCGCCACGCAAGTAGACGACCAAGAGAGTTTTTTTGCCTTGGCGATACGGCGTGTAGACCAAGCTGTTTGCTCTCAATGCAGAAGGCAAAACCAATTGGCTGCCGAGAACACCTAAGCCAGCCTTGAGTAACGTACGTCTCTTCATGATTGCACTCGATTCCTTCCCGTTTGGGTTAGAGCCAGATGTTGTGGTTTTCGATTCATCATTGCTGCTGAAATTCCGGTGAACCGAGAAGAACAGCTACCAATCGTCTCTTGAGGGGTGGAATTGGTTTTGTCTTCGGTGGTTTCTTGCCATCCATGATTGCGATTTCAGCGAGTTCCTTGTTCTCGATCACAAGTGCCTTGTGCTTCTTTGCCACCCGAAGCAACGTCGAAATCGTTTGCGGGCGAAGGCCGCCGGGAAGCATTTTGTCACCCAGTTTCTTGACCAAGAATGCAGAGTTCTTTCCGGTTAAGCCGCGAAAGAATGACTCTGGTACGCTGACGCCCTTGATCCGTCCGTAAACAAGATCTAATGCGAAACGCCATCGATTGGCCATGACTCCTGGGTCGCGCCAAGCTTCGGCTGTGTCACTGTAACCTGTGGGGTCTTCGCACTTGTAGATGGGTTGTCCCATTTCCGTCAGCCAATTCACAAGAGCACTCGTGGAGGTGATTTCAGCATCGACCGCTCGCAGTGCGGAAACCAAGAATTCAAGAGGCGTCTTGAACTTACAACGATAGAAACGCTTCTGACGAAACTCTTCGGAATGGAGAATCTTTGCAACTGCAAGTCCCATGTCGAACTTGTTCGCCCGAAGGTAACGGGCGATCTTTACTTGCAATTTCTTGGGAGGGTCATCAGCGACCAAATAGGTGCACAGTTTTTTTGACAAGAAATCGGCCGTGTTCTTGTGGGACGCCAAGCGGGCAATGACCTTTTCCCCTTCGACGATTCCGTTTCGTTTTTTCTCCCGTGCGATCGATCGGCCAAGAATGAACTTGTCGCCGCCGTCG